>NZ_JBHUMO010000052.1:0-67367 GCF_042685105.1 Enterococcus camelliae
TTCTGGAAAAAGTCATCTGCTGCGTTAGCACAGTTTCTTTTTTACAAATTTTAGAAAAAATAAATTAACTGAAAATTCAAATATTTTTTATGCAACACCAGTGACATTTGTTATTGCTTTTTCACTAAGAATACCGTTTAATGACCATATTGAAATAGAATCACTGAAGATTAGGAGAGCCCCAATGAATAAACAAGTATTACGAGATTATTTGGAGCAAGGTATGTTTCCGGTTATCATAAAAAAGAGGAAAAGTTACTTAACTTACGAAGGAATAGAAGATCGCTACGTTTATATTCTAAAAAAAGGAATTATCAAGACTAGTGTGATTTCAAAAGAAGGACGAGAATTTAATTTACGTTACATGAATAATTTTGAAATTGTTTCCCTATTTAAAGATGAAAATTCACAAATTGTGGATGCACCATTTAACGTAAGAGTTGAATCCGAAGAGGCGCATTTGTATAAAATTGAACGTGATCAATTCTGGATAGATGTGAATCATCATATGCCGTTGCAACATTATGTTAAAGAATATTATCGTATTAGTTTGATGCATACAATGAAAAAAATGCAGCAAATGTTAATGAATGGAAAGTTTGGGGCGGTTTGTACGCAGATTAATGAATTGTATGAAACCTTTGGCAGACCCGTGCAAGATGGTATTTTGATTGATTTTGAGGTAACAAATGAAGAAATTGCGCGCTTTTGCGGTATCACTTCTGCAAGTAGCGTCAATCGGATGATTCAACGTTTACGTGAAGAAGGTGCGATTAAAATGAGTGATCGCAAAATGGTTATCACGAATATTGATTTCATTCGACAAAATATTATTTCATAATTACGAAGAGGATGAACGTCGAATGAGAAAAATTATCCACTCTAAAGCTATTTTTGATGTAGATCAGCAAGCCGTGTTTGCTGGTTACTTAGTAATTGAGAAGGACATAATTGTGGCTATCTATAAAGAGGATGAATGGAATGAACCCTATCATGGGGATTTTTTCGATTTTGGTGATCAGATGATTGTTCCTGGTTTTATCGATGCCCATATTCATTTTTATCTTTCCGCTCTATTGAATAGTGGCAAGTTAAAACAGGTAGGTGGCAAGACCGAAAATGAAGTGGCAAAGCAAGTCGAAGACATCCCTACTGTAGCCGGTTGGAAAATAGGGATTGGCTGGTTTAGTAGCGATTTTGGTCAAAATATTTATCCTTCTCATCAATCAATTGATCGTATCTGTGCGGATGTGCCTGTGATGTTAATTGCTGGCGATGCCCATAGCGTTTGGTTTAACCAGTGTGGGATGGATACTTTAGCAATTGTTGAAAGTACGCTTCCAGTCGATTTAAGTGGGGATGCACGAAAAGAAAATGGCGAACTAACGGGCTGTTTTACAGAGGCAATGGCAATTCATTATCTGGCAAAGGTATTGCAGTTGTTTATGGATACTGCTTCTGAAGATTATCTTAGCTATATGAAACAATTAAATACAATGGGTATCACTACTGTTGGCGATGTTGCCTTAACTGGTGAAAGCTGGGATGATTTTGTTTATCCTGAAATCTATCAATCCATTGAAAAAAGCGCCACGCTTCGTGTCAATTTTTATCCTGCTATGCGCGAAGACACGCAAGAATTGGAGAAGTTGGCCTTACGTTATCAGAGCGACTGGGTGCAATTTGGTGGAGTGAAGCAATTTTTTGATGGTGTAACTAGTACACATACCGCCTTTTTAAAAGAAGAGTATGCTACACCTTACTTTCCTAAAGATTGTGGTGCGCCACTATTACCACTTGAACAAATGTGTAAACTCATTTTCAAAGCAAATCAAAAAGGATGGCCGATTCGTATCCATACAATAGGGGATCAAGCCATTCATCAGGCATTATGTTATTATCAGGAAAGTGAGCAAAAATTTCCGTTGAAACCCGGTCATTATAATACACTAGAGCATCTGGAAGTAATGGACCCGCAAGACTTGTCTTTGACAAATCAGCAACAATTGGTTATATCTGTCCAACCAAGTCATCTACTTGTTGGTTATGAAACTCTTGATGAAGAGGTGGGGCAAAAACGTGCGAACGAAATGTTCCCTTTTCGCTCTTTATTAAAAAATAATCCCAGCATGGCCTTCGGAACAGATTCTCCTGTAGTCGTGAATGTTTCACCACTTGAAACAATCTATTATGCGGTGGCTAGACGTGACAAAAAAGGCTTACCTGAAAAACGATTGATGCCAAAAGAAACTCTTTCAGTGGGGCAAGCCATTACGGCTCATACAAGTGGTTCAGCCAAAGCGTTGAGTCGGGATGACATAGGAAAAATTGCTTGTGGAAAAAAAGCAGACCTCTGTGTTATTTCAAAAAATTTATTAAAAATTACGGAGAGAGAGCTTTTAGAATGTACGATTGTGAAAACGATGGTAGCCGGCGAATGGGTGTGAGCATCTGATTTTTTACAAACTTTACATTCTTAGCAAAAAAAATAAAAATAGGGGCTTGAAAGAGCGTTTGATTAATGAGAAAATGAAATCTTACAGGAATGAAAGACTTCTGGAAAGATTCAGCCGTGTAAGCTGGGCATATTGCCTAGATAAAATTGAGAAGTGGTGATGTTATCGTTTATCTAGTCAATAAAGATGTTCAGCTTTTTTGTTGCGTTTTCATAAAGAAACACATGCAATTTTAACGAATGTTGCTTAATTTTTTTTGTCTGTTTCTCGTTTTGTTAAGCAATAAACGAATTTAATTTACATTTTTAGTTATGATTGTTCGTTTTTTTATGAAAAAATGTTTTATGATGATTATTTTGGAGGGTGCCACATGATTGAAGTTATCGACTTAAACAAAGTGTTCGATAATGGGTTCGAAGCATTAAAATCAGTTAGTTTTACAATTGAAAAGGGCGATTTAGTCTGCCTTCTAGGACCAAGTGGTTGTGGAAAATCGACTATTTTAAATTTGATTGCTGGATTGCTTACTCCCACGGGTGGTGATATCAAGTTTGCCGGTTCTTCGGTTGTCAAAACAGAACCCAAAGATCGTAATATTGGGTTTGTTTTTCAAAATTATGCCTTGTATCCACATATGACAGTTTTAGAGAATATTATGTTTCCATTAACAGTAGGAAATAAGAAGGTTTCAAAAGTCGAAGCAAAAGCAATCGCTGAAGAATACATGAAATTAACGAATATTGAAGAGTTAAGTAAGAAAAAACCTGGTACGTTATCTGGTGGTCAGCAGCAACGGGTTGCTATTACTAGAGCTTTGGTACAAAAACCAGATGTATTATTGTTAGATGAACCGTTAAGTAATTTAGATGCGCGCTTACGCTTAAAAATTCGGGAAGAAATTCGTCGCTTAGTGAAAGAAGTAGGCATTACAACGATATTTGTTACTCATGACCAAGAAGAAGCCTTATCGATTAGCGACAAAATCATTTTGTTGAATGAAGGAGTTATCCAACAAAACGACGATCCGCAAAATCTATACCTTGAACCAGCCAACTTGTTCGTTGCTCAATTTATTGGGAATCCTATTATCAATGTTCTACCGGTAACGGTTCAAAATGGACAAATGACGCATTCTCTCTTTGAAATCCCTGTGACACTGTTTTCAGATGATAACCTTAAACAAGAAATTCAAGATGGTCAGTATTTCTTGGGTGTACGCCCAGAAGATGTTATGCCCGTTGAATTAGGAAAAGGGGTATTTAACCGTCCTATTTTGACTGTTGAATTAATTGGTAGGGAACGTATATTGAATTTTGATGGCGATAAGATGCGAATGAAATCAATCGTTAGTATCGAAACAGACCTCAACGAGGGGGATACAACTGATTTTGATTTTAATTATAAAAAAGTATTTATTTTTAAAGAAAATGGAGAACGAATACACTAATGAACAAGAAAAAATATAATCCGGAAAACCAACCCAAGGCCTGGTTCTTCCTGTTGCCTTCTTTGTTGGTTATTGTTTTGTTTAGTATCTATCCATTGTTTCGCTCGCTCTACATGAGTTTTCAAAAGGGAACATTAATTAATCAAGAATTTGCTGGTTTACAAAATTATCAAATGGTTTTGAAAGATCCTGTGTTTTTTAAGGCCTTAAAAAATACCGCTGTTTACGCTTTTTCGGTGGTTCCAATTGCATTAATTCTTTCCTTAGGCATTGCGTGGGTGATTTTTGAAAAAGTAAAATATAAAAGCTTTTTCGAAACAATTTTTTTCATGCCTTATGTCACTAGTACAATTGCGATTGGGATTGTTTTTCGCTATTTCTTTAATGGCGATTATGGCATCATCAACTATGTACTTGGATTATTTGGTATTTCAGCAGTCAATTGGTTAGATAGTATTCAGATGAGCATGCCTACATTAATCATTTTTGGAATTTGGACAAGTTTGGCATTTAATATCATTATTTTACTTGCTGGCTTGAGAAACATTGATGAAGAGCACTACAAAATTGCCAAAATGTTTGGAGCGACGGACGGAGAAATTTTTCGCAGAATTACTTTTCCCCAGTTGATTCCAACAATCACTTTTCTGTTGACGGTTAACCTTATTGGTGCCTTCAAAGTGTATACCCAAGTGTATGCCTTATTTGGCGGAAAAGCAGGCATTGCTAATAGTGCTACCACGGCTGTTTACTATATCTATGACAAATTCCATGTTGCTAACCGTCCGGGGATAGCAATGGCTGCGACAGTGATTCTATTTGTCATTATCTTGGTCGTTACTTTCTTGCAAAATAAATTGATGAAGAAAGTGGGGCGTTAGCAATGAAAAAAATGATTACAATCATTAGTTATTTGTTTATCTTGTTGTTAGGAATAACGACTCTATTTCCATTTGTTTATATGATTTTAGCGGGGTTGATGTCTTATAGCGAAGTAACTAGTATACCACCGACTTTTTTGCCAAAACATTTTCAGTGGGGAAACTATGTAGAAGTGTTTGAAAAAGCACCATTCCTGCGCTACTTTATCAATACGGTTGTTGTGTCATTGGCTACGACAATTGCAACGGTTATCACTTCGGTCCTTGCCGCGTTTGCATTGAGTAGTTTAAAATTTCGCTTTAAAGGGCTGGTTGTTGGGGTGATGGTGTCACTTTTGATGGTACCGTATGAATCAATCATTTTTACTAACTACAATACAATTGCTCGAATGGGACTATTGGATACATACACAGCGCTCATTATCCCTTTTCTAACGAGTATTTTTTACATTTATTACTTGATGGGGTACTTAAGAGGTATTCCTGATACGTATTACAAAGCAGCTAAAATAGATGGCGCCTCTGACTTAGAGTTCATTTGGCGAATCCTTGTGCCAATGTCGAAACCAGCTTTGGTAACAGTGGGGATTTTGACTTTTATCTCTAGTTGGAATTCATTTTTATGGCCATTATTAGTCACCAATAGTAGTGATTTCCGTTTATTAAATAATGGATTATCTGCTTTTGCTACAGAAAGTGGCAGTGATGTTCAGTTGCAGATGGCAGCTGCCACCATCACCGTTGTGCCAATTTTAATTATCTATCTCATTTTCCGAAAAGAGATTATTCGAGGAGTCGCAAAAAATGGTATTAAAGGGTAAGACAAAAATTACATTTCATAGTGGAATTTTAACGATTGGTGGGACAGTTATTGAAATCGCCTATCAGGATTCGCATATTTTCTTCGATTTTGGGACAGAATTTCGCCCAGAGTTGACATTACCAGATGAACAGTTACAAACATTAGTAGATAATGGACTAGTCCCTAATTTAAATCATGTGTATGATCCTAGACTGAATTATCTTTACCAAGGAAATGAGGATCAAACGTATCGTCATACGGCTGTTTTTTTGTCTCATGTCCATCTGGATCACTCTAAGATGATCAATTATTTAGATCCAGCAATTCCACTCTATACATTAAAAGAATCGAAAGATATTCTCAATTTTTTAAATAGAGAAGGAGACTTTTTGTTGCCTTCCCCGTTTGAAGACAAACATGTTACTCGTCCAATGATTGGATTAGAAAAAAATGCAATGGTTCAAATTGGTGAGATTCAAGTTGAAGTTGTTCCCGTTGATCATGATGCATATGGGGCAAGTGCTTTGTTGATCCGAACACCAGATGCCTTTCTTACTTACACTGGTGATTTGCGACTTCATGGACACAATTCTGAAGACACAAAACGCTTTTGTGAAAAAGCAAAACACACGGATGTTTTGATGATGGAAGGGGTCAGTATTAGTTTTCCAGAACGAGTGGATGATCCAACGCAAATCAAAATTTTAAGTGAAGAAGATTTGATTCAGCAAATTGTGGCACTCGTTTTAGCTAATCCTCACCGTCAAATCACATTCAATGGTTATCCAGCGAATATCTTGCGGTTTGCTAAATTAATTGATGCAAGCCCTCGTGAGGTAGTCCTTGAAGCCAAAATGGCGGCCTTGATTTTAGAGGTACTAGGCAAGCAAGTCCCTTATTACTATCTTCCAAGCGAACAAACGATTCAACAGTTAGATACCCAACTGGAAGTTTCTTATGAATCTTTATTAATGGATTCTAGTGAATATCTTTTTCAAGTAGTAGAAGGCTTTGATAAGTTAATGCCACAGGGCCTATATATTCATAGTGATGCCCAACCACTAGGAGATTTTGATCCAAGTTATCAAGTCTTCTTAGAAATGCTAGCAAAGCAACAAATCGAATTTGTTCGTTTAGCTTGTTCAGGACATGCATTTCCCAATGATTTGAAACAGATCATTGCATGGATTGAACCCAAATGTTTGGTTCCAATTCATACGCTTCATCCAGAAAAACTGGAGAATCCGTATGGTGAAAGAATATTGCCACACCGTGGTGAAACGTTAACCCTATAACTTTTAAGGAGAGAGAAAAATGAAAATCAAGAGTTTGGCAACAATCGCACTTACGGCAATCGCAACCGTGTCATTGGCGGCTTGTGGAAGCAAAAAGGAATCAAGTGAATCGTCAGAGAAAGCAGCAGATAAAATTGTTACGAAATTGGATGGGACAACAACCATTACTTTTTGGCATGCAATGGCTGGTGGACAAGGGGAAGCACTAGAAAAAATCACGAATGAATTTATGGAAAAGAATCCATCTATCAAAGTAACGTTGCAAAACCAATC
This sequence comes from Enterococcus camelliae, assembly GCF_042685105.1. Lineage (NCBI taxonomy): Bacteria > Bacillati > Bacillota > Bacilli > Lactobacillales > Enterococcaceae > Enterococcus > Enterococcus camelliae. Next base: position 7,155 of record NZ_JBHUMO010000052.1, read on the forward strand.
TTCTTATAACGATTTACAAGCCAAAATCAATTCCACTCTACAATCGCCAAAAGATTTACCAACAATTACTCAAGCCTATCCAGGATGGTTGTACAGTGCAGCATCCGATAAGATGTTAGTTGATCTAGATCCATATATTTCAAATAAGACAATCGGTTGGGGTGACCAAGAAACGATTCGTCAAACATTATTGGAAGGTGCACAAATTAATGATAAGCAATACGGTATTCCATTTAATAAATCAACAGAAATGCTTTTCTATAATGCTGAAATGTTAAAGGAATATGGAGTAGAAGTGCCTACAACAATGGATGAATTAAAAGAAGCGGCCAAAACAATTTATGAAAAATCAAATGGAGAAGTTGTGGGAGCTGGATTTGACTCTTTAAATAATTATTATGCCATTGGAATGAAAAATGAAGGTGTGAAATTTAACAAAGATTTGAAATTAGATAGTAAAAAATCAAAAGAAGTGATTTCTTACTATGGTGAAGGTATTGATAAAGGATATTTCCGCGTAGCTGGCTCGGATAAATATCTTTCTGGGCCATTTGCAAATAAGAAAATTGCGATGTACATTGGTTCAAGTGCGGGTGAAGCGTACACTGCAAAAGATACAAAAGGAAAATTTGAATACGGTGTAGCAGCTCGACCAAGCAAATACAATTTACAACAAGGTACAGATATTTATATGTTTACTAGTGCCTCTGCGAAACAAAGAACTGCAGCCTTTGAATTCATGAAATACCTTGCTTCTCCAAAGGTTCAATCAGAATGGGCATTGGCAACTGGCTATATGCCAATTGTTGATTCAGTGATCCAAAGTGACGAGTACAAAAATGCTTCTGATATGAAAGTACCGGGCGCAATTGCTGATGCGACAAAACATTTATTCTCTATTCCAGTTGAAGAAAATGCTGATTCTGCTTATAATGAAATGAGAGTTATCATGGAAAATATTTATGCGAATCCATTTAAAGATGAAGATAAGATTATCAAAGATTCAGTTTCAGAATTGGAACAAGTTTGGAATCAATAATATGTTTTGATTGTGACAGAAGGTGGTTCAAGAGCGATGCTTTTGAACTCCTTCTTTTTTTAAAAAAATTGAGGTGGATGAAATGAAAGTAACAATTCTTGCAACAAGTGACATGCATGGGTATATTTTACCTACCAATTTCTCCGAAAAAGGAATGGATTTGCCTTTTGGAACAGCAAAGGTAGCGACTGTCATGCATAAAATGAAACAAGAAGCACAAGGGCCAGTGATTCAAATTGAAAATGGGGATTTTATTCAGGGTTCACCACTTAGTTATTACATTCGAAAAAAAAATGAGGTTGGCGTGGAAGCTTTAACCGCAATTCCTAATCATATGGGTTACGATGTTGGCGTCTTGGGAAATCATGAATTTAATTATGGGATGGAGTATCTAAAAGAGGCCATTGCAAGCTATCAATATCCAATTTTAGCTGCAAATGTGCTTGATAAAAAGGGTAATCCTGTTCTAGGTAAACCATATGTCATTTTTGAAAAAGAAGGCGTAAAAATTGCTATCTTGGGGGTTGTAACACAATATATTCCTAATTGGGAACAGCCCGCTACCATTGAAGGCTTGCACTTTCTAAGTTTAGTCGAAACAGCTCAAAAATATGTACCTATCTTAAAAGAACAAGCGGATATCGTTATCGTCAGTTATCATGGAGGATTTGAACGTCATCTTGAAACAGGGGAGCCAACTGAGTTATTGACCGGAGAAAATGAAGGGTATGAATTGTTGAAAACCGTCAAAGGAATCGATGCCTTTGTCACAGGGCATCAGCATCGTGAGATAGCGACCAAGTTATTTGGGGTCCCTGTCATTCAACCGGGTTACCGCGGTTCCTATATTGGAAAAATTGAATTAACTATTGAGAAAACGCTGAATGGTTATGCAGTGAGGGAAAGCAATGCTGCCCTTATCCCAACGAAAAATGAGCAGGCTGATCCGGAAATAATTGAACTTGTTCAAACGGTTAGCGATGACGTAGAGGTATGGCTTGATCAGACTTTGGGAACGGTACACGGAAATATGCGCATCGAAGATCCAAATCAAGCACGATTAATTGAACACCCATATGTTGAATTTATCAATCGTGTTCAGATGGAAGCGAGCGGTGCACCAATTTCGGCAACTGCATTGTTTAATAATGAGGGAAAAGGATTTAATTCAACGATTACGATGCGAGATGTCATCACAAATTATATTTATCCGAATACTTTAGCTGTTCTAAAGCTAACCGGAAAAGAGTTGCGTGCAGCACTTGAAAGAACTGCGGATTTCTTTGTTGTAAGTGAAGGGGAAATTAAATTTAACCCAATTTATGTGGAGCCCAAACCGCAATACTATAATTATGACATGTATGAGGGAATCGACTACACCATTGATTTTCAAAAACCAAGTGGGCAACGAGTTGTTACGTTGAATTACCAAGGAACTTGTCTTGAAGAGGATCAGGAAATTGAATTGGTGACGAATCAATATCGTGCAGTAGGTGGTGGAAATTATGATATGTTTGGTCCTGAAAAAATTGTGCGAGAAATTCAAATTGATATGACAGAATTGATTGCTGAATATTTGCGAAACCATCCGGTGATTGAAGCAAAAGTCAATCATAATTTTCAGACATTGCCAAAATAGTGCTGCAAAACTAACTTGTTTGTTTCACGATTGCTTGAAGTGATTCCTAAAAAATTGGGAATCGCTTCTTTTTTTTCAGCATGGACAAACTTTAACGGGTGTTAGGTTCTGGCGGCAAGCACCTAGCAAGTCCTCGTTGCGGATAAGGCTACCAAAACATGCAACGTTCATTTACTACTTGTCACGCGTACCAACGATAAAGGTTCGTATAGCTTGGAATCTTTGGATAAATCAATGGTTCTCACAGTTGAAACGCTATAGGTATGAAGGAGAGAGCAAGAAAAACCAGCTAATGGTTTTTCTCTTGCTCAATTGACTAGCAATCAGTGGGTCTTTCTCTTTTTGAAAGATAATTTGTCAGCGATTTTTGGTAACAATCAAAGACTGCTTGTTGATTGGCAAAGTAATTAGCCAATAAGTAACCAATATATGGCCCTGTAGTTAAACCAGAAGAACCCAGCCCGCTTGCAACGACAAGAGATGAATCATCATAAACAGGACCAAAAAAAGGAGCAAAATCTGAAGTGTACGCGCGTGTACCAACTTGGTAGGTAGTTGGATAATCCATAAGAGAAACAGAGGAATCTAAAAAACGAGCAACGCCATCCGTTAGTTGTTTGTACGCTTCAGTGGTTGGGGTGAGATCCCATGCGGCATCATTTTCATGAGTGGCGCCAACTAAGATTTTTCCATTACTAAACGGAATGACATCGGCTTCTCCTTCCAGCATGGCAACAGGCCAATCACTTGTTGGTTGGAAAGGCGTCTGAAAACACAAGAGCTGGCCCTTTTGTGGTCGAATATCAACCCTATACCCGAGTGGGGCTAGCAATTTTTTTAAGTGAGGACCAGGTGCTAAAAGTAAGGCATCAAAGGTATCCGTTTGTCCTTGCGATTGCACTTCCCACGAATCGGCCTTTTTGTTAATTGTCACGTATTCTTGGACAAAGGGAATGTGCTTGGTTTTGAGTATGGACTGAACATGATCTAGATAGGAAGAACCGTCCAGTTGGCTCCCTCCCGAAAGATAAAGTGAGGGCATTTCCTTTAAAAGAGGGAGCTTTTTCTTGGTAGCTGAACCATTGAGAAGCTCTATTTCACCCATATCAGGCGCTTCTTTTATACGCTCATTTGCTAAATTTAGTAGATCAGGTAAGGTTTCCTCTGGTCGAACGAAGAGGGCCCCTGAATGATTGAAAATCGTTTTGGGTAATGCTAGATCAACAGCTAATTTTTGGTAAAAATGAGCACCATCTTTCGCAAGTTGATACCATTTTTTGTTTCTTCTTTTTGAAAGCCAGGGAGCAATGATTCCCGCACTAGCTCGAGTGGCCTGACCTTGAGGAAAGTCAAAGACGGTTAGTTGGCAATCGCTTAATTGACTTAGGTAAAAAGCAGCGGTTGAACCAATGATTCCACCACCGATAATCGCAATTTTTTTCATAATAGTTACACTCCTTCAACGACTGAATCATGCCACACTTTTATTTTGATGTCAAAAATGAGAATGAATGGTATCATTTAAACAGATTGATTGAGTAGGTAAAATGAAACAATAAAGGAGTGTCTATATGAAATTATCGATTATTGTCCCGTGCTTTAACGAGCAAGAGTCGTTACCTTTTTTCTTTGCTGAGACGCAAAAACAACTTCAGAAACTACCAGTCACACCTGAGTATCTATTTATTAATGATGGTTCGACTGATCAAACATTGAGTGAATTGAAAAAAATGCATCAAAACAATCCTTCTTTTGTGCATTATATTGATTTTTCAAGAAACTTTGGAAAAGAAGCTGCGATTTATGCTGGGTTGCAGGCAGCAACCGGTGATCTTGTGACGCTAATGGATGCTGATTTGCAAGATCCGCCTGAGCTTTTGCCCAAAATGTATCAACTGATTAGTGAAGAAGGATTTGACTGTGTGGGAACTTGTCGCAAAAGTCGTGCAGGTGAACCAGTGATTCGAAGCTTTTTTGCAAAACAGTTTTATTGGTTAATGAATAAAATTTCTCGGACACCAATGATTAGTGGAGTACGCGATTTTCGCCTAATGAATCGACAAGTCGTCAATGCTATTTTACAAATGGGAGAATACAATCGTTTTTCCAAAGGCATATTCAGCTGGGTAGGCTTTAAAACAACCTATTTACCTTACGAAAATAAAGAAAGAGTCGCGGGAAAAACTTCTTGGTCTTTTTGGGGTCTGTTTCGCTATTCGCTGGAAGGAATTATTGATTTTTCAAATGTTCCCTTGCAATTGTCTGCCTGGGGCGGTATTTTTTCTTGTCTATTAGCTTTGTTAATTATCGTGGTTATCATTATCCGTACGCTCTTGTTTGGTGACCCGACCTCTGGATGGCCTTCATTGGTATCGATTATTCTGTTTCTCGGTGGAATCCAATTGTTTTTTATTGGAATCTTGGGTCAATATGTGGGGAAAATCTATTTAGAAGTAAAAAAACGTCCGGTATATCTTATTCGAGAAACGGATTTAAAAGACTTAGGAGAGAAATGATACGTTGGTTTTTCTTCAAGAAAAAGAACCCTTTTTTCACCCTTTTTAGATGCAGAGCGTGAGGACTTGAAAAAAATTATGGCTATCAAAAATGACAACTTTCTATTATAATAGAAAGCAGTTGTAGCGAGAACAAGGGTATCTCGATGCTTTTAGGAGGAGAAACAGTACATGGCAGTGCAAAAAAAAAGATACAAAGCAGTGATTGATCATCAAACCTATACAATAATTGGGACGCAAAGTACCCAACATATGGATATGGTCACACAATTGGTAAACGATCAATTACAAGAATTATATGCGCTTGCCCCTCAAATGGAGAAGGAACAAGCCGCCATCCTGATGGCTATCAATGCTATTTCAGACCAATTAATTAAACAAGAAGAAATTTTACAAATGGAGCAAAAATTAGCAGATTTAAAAGGCATTGCGATACGAGCAACTGAGCTGGAAAACAAACTGAAGAGAATCGAAGCTATTGAGAAAGAAGCAAAAGCAGTTTTAGAAAAAAATGGACAAAAAGATGTCACAATCCACAATCATTTGGAAGCTCAGCATATTTTAAATGAAGAACGAAAACGAACAATTAAAGAAAAAACGGCGCATACATAAAAGAGAGGGAAGTTGAATGATTGGCATTTTGTTACTGATAATTTTTTTACTTGCTTTTTATAATGGGGCAAGAAGAGGGACTGCATTACAAGGCATTCATCTCATTGGTTTCATCGTAACCTTACTTTTTGCTAAAAATATGTATTCAGAAATTGGCAAGAAAATTGAATTGTATGTTCCTTACATGTCTGTAACTGAAAATACAAAAATGGTTTTTTTCACGCAGCAGCAATCGTTTGACCTAGATCATTCTTTCTATGCAGCTTTTGCCTATATTAGTATCGTGATTGTTGGTTGGCTACTCGTGAAATTCATTGCGATTTTTTTTACCGGTTTGCGTTATATGAAGGCTTTTGGCAAATATGATTGGGTTGTCAGTGGATTGATTAATGTCATGATGATTTATTTATTGGTATTTTTCGTCTTATTTTTGCTAGCGTTGGTACCGATTGATGCCCTTCAAAATTTCTTTAGCCCAGGGACTCTTGGTTATCATATATTTAAGAATTCGCCGATTCTTTCAAATTATTATTATCAGCTTTGGATAACGAATATTATAGGGTAACAGTATGTATCAGAAAAAATGTCGAAGACTGCTTCCGAATAGTTGCTTGATTATATCAATCCAATCTCGTAGTTGGAGAAAAAATCGAGTGCTATTCGGTTCTTTCTTGTCTGATAACGATCCTCAAATTAAAACAAAAAAGATTGTAGGTGAAAAAAATGAATGCAAGAATTTTGCAAACACTTGAATTTCAACAAGTCAAGAATCAATTAAAACCATTTTTAACAACAGCGCAAGGTCACTTAGCGCTAACTGACCTTGTCCCTTCGAATAAAAAAGAAAAAGTTCAGCAGCGGCTCCTTGAAACAGAAGATTCGTTACATGTTTTGCGTTTACGGGGCGGAATTCCTGTGCCAAAATTAGAAAATATTGTCCCCCATTTAAAAAGAATTGAAATTGGTGCAGATCTCAATGGAATTGAAGTTGCCCAAATTGCTAGAGTGTTAAGTTCCACAAAGGAAGTTCATGATTTTTTTGAAGAACTCCAAGAAAACGATATCGAATTGTACCGACTATATGATTGGGTAGAACAATTTGTTGTTTTGCCAGAGCTGACTAAAAAAATGAGCGTGTCCGTTGATGAAGATGGTCGAGTTACAGATGAGGCTTCGCCTGAACTTAAAGCCATTCGCCAAGCGATTCGTCGTATGGAGCAAGCCATAAGGGAGTCATTGGATCAGTTGGTTCGTGGAAATAATGCCAAATATTTGAGTGACGCGTTGGTAACCATGAGAAATGATCGCTATGTATTACCTGTCAAACAAGAGTATCGTAGTATTTTTGGTGGTGTTGTTCATGATCAAAGCGCATCTGGTCAAACGCTTTTTATTGAACCCAAACAAATTGTTGAATTAAATAATCGCCTAAGACAGCAGCAAATTGCCGAAAAGAATGAAATTAGCCGCATTCTTTCGGAATTATCCGCGTTGCTCGTTCCTCATCGTCGTGAAATTCTACATAATTCCTATATTCTTGGCCAATTTGATGTGATGAATGCCAAGGCCCGTTATGGAAAAATGATGCACGCTGTTGTCCCTGGAATCAGTGAGGAAAATAATGTGCAACTTCTGAAGGCACGACATCCATTAATCGATTCTTCAGTGGTAGTTGCTAACGACATTTTTATTGGCGAAAGTTATCAAGCCATCGTCATTACTGGACCAAATACAGGAGGAAAGACAATTACGCTTAAAACGCTAGGCTTGCTTCAATTAATGGCTCAAACCGGCTTTCCTATTCCAGTAGAAGAAGAAAGCCAAATTGGCATATTTAATGAGATTTTCGCTGATATTGGCGATGAACAATCGATTGAACAGAATCTGTCGACGTTCTCTTCACATATGACCAATATTGTTTCAATTTTAGAGAAGATTGATGAAAAAAGCTTAGTATTATTTGATGAATTAGGCGCTGGAACTGATCCGCAAGAGGGGGCAGCATTAGCAATTGCTATCTTGGATGCAGTAGGGTCAAAATCGGCGTATGTAATGGCTACGACGCATTATCCTGAGTTAAAACTATATGGATACAATCGGGCCAATACAATCAATGCATCCATGGAATTTGATGTTGATACATTGAGTCCAACCTATCGCCTTCTAATAGGTGTACCAGGGCGAAGCAATGCGTTTGAAATAGCCAAACGATTAGGCTTAAGTCAGGATATTATTGAAGAAGCAAAACAAATAATGAGTGGTGAAAGTCAGGATCTAAATGAGATGATTGCTGATTTAGAAAATCAACGGAAAATGACTGAAACTGAATTTCTGGAACTACGCCAACAATTAAACGAATCAGATAAGTTACAAAAGGAATTGACAAAAGCCACCGATTTGTTTTACCAAGAGCGCGAAGCAGAGATGGCCAAGGCCCGAAAAAAAGCCAATGAGCTTGTTGCGCATGCACAAGAGGAATCAGAGCGTATTATTAAAGAATTGCGACAAATGCAATTGGAAGGTAGCGCAAAACCGATTAAAGAGCACCAACTGATTGCTGCAAGGACAGCCATGGCAGATCTTCATCAAGAAGATTTACTGAAAAAAAATAAAGTTTTACGAAAAGCCAAGACGGCAAAAGCCTTAAAACCTGGCGATGAGGTTAAAGTAACATCTTATGGTCAAAGAGGGGAACTACTGAAAAAAGTAGGTAATCAGCAATGGCAAGTTCAAATGGGAATTTTAAAAATGACTATCGATGAATCCGATATTGAACCAATTGCTACTGCGAAAGAGGCAACGAAGCGAATTGTCCATACTGTCCGTTCGCAAGATGCCACCCATGTTTCTCCACAACTTGATTTGCGAGGCAAACGCTATGAAGAGGCGCTTGCCGAAGTGGATCAATACCTAGATGCCGCGATTCTCGCCAATTATCCACAAGTGACTATTGTTCATGGAAAGGGAACAGGTGCTTTGCGCCAAGGCATCATCAATTATTTAAAAAATCATCGAAGTGTCAAACACTTTGAATTTGCACCAGCTAACCAAGGTGGCAATGGTGCGACAATCGTTCAATTTAAATAATTCTTACAAATGATAAGCAAATGGTTTTTGCTTCCGTTCTGATGATGGTATACTACGTGTAGAAAGTAATGGAGGAATTGAATATGCCAAAAAATATAACTGATGCAACATTTAATGAAGAAACAGATAAGGGATTAGTCTTAATTGATTTTTGGGCGACTTGGTGTGGTCCATGTCGGATGCAAGCTCCAATCTTGGAACAATTAGCAAATGAATTTGATGAAGATGAATTGAAAATTGTAAAAATGGATGTTGATGAAAACCCACAAACACCTGCATCGTTTGGAATCATGAGTATTCCAACACTAGTGCTAAAAAAAGATGGTCAATTGGTTGATAAAGTCATTGGTGTTCATACCAAAGAACAATTAACAGAATTGGTAAAAAATCATCAATAATTTTATTCGAATTGAAGCCTGACTAGGTGGTAACGCCTAGTCGGTTTTTTTTGTCCCTTTTCAATGGAAATGGTATGCAAAAAATTCAAAAAAATAGGGCTTCTAGCAATCCGTTTATGTTCTGATACTAGATTGTTTGTGAAACTAAGGGGAGAGAAAAGTGGAGATTAGAGAACATTTTGGTGTGTACGGTTTTTGCTTTCGTGACAATCAACGATTATGCATCGAAAAAAATGCTGGACCATACAAGGGACGGTTTGATTTGCCAGGAGGAAGTCAACAGGTAGGGGAAGGATTGACTGATACATTAGTCAGAGAAGTGTTAGAAGAAACAGGATATACGATAGCATCTTATCAACATCCTCGCGTATATGATGCTTTTGTGAAGGAGAAAGGTAAAAGTTTTATGGTTCACCATATTATGATCTTTTATAACTTCACTATTGATCATCGTGTTGCACAGAAAACATTGCCCTTTTTGGTAGCTGATGGAGAAAATGACGCCAATGCTGTAAGGTGGCTGAAGTTGGAGGAGTTATCATTTGAAAATTCTTCTCCACTTGTATTAAAACTCAAAAAAGAATGGTTAGGAGAAACATCGCTAGATAAAGACATTTATCGAAATTGGGAAGTGCATGAAACGGATTGAATCGAACTAGTTGTTTGAAGGTCATTAGAAGACTGACTAAACTGAAATTGCCAACTAGACATATGATATACTAATCGATAAGAAGGTGAGAAAATGAATGAGCAAATTCGGCATAAATTAGCACTTTTACCCGACCAACCAGGATGTTATCTAATGAAAGATCAACATGGGACAATCATTTATGTTGGCAAGGCGAAGATACTGAAAAATCGGGTTCGATCCTATTTTACTGGTAGTCATGATACCAAAACTGAACGACTAGTCAGTGAGATTGTCGATTTTGAATATATAGTAACAGAGTCCAACATTGAAGCACTTGTATTGGAAATCAATCTGATTCAAAAAAATAATCCGAAATACAACATTATGCTAAAAGATGATAAATCCTATCCTTTTATTAAAATTACGAATGAAGCGTATCCTCGCTTATTAATCACTCGTAAAGTAGTTAAAGACAAGGCTTTTTACTTCGGACCGTACCCTGATGTGCGAGCAGCAAATGAGACCAAAAAATTACTAGATCGCTTGTTTCCGCTACGAAAATGCAAAGTTTTACCAAAGGAAGTTTGCCTTTACTACCATATGGGGCAATGCCTAGCACCGTGTGTCTTTCCTATCCCAACAGACACATACACGCAAATGGCAATCGAAATTCGGCGATTTCTTCATGGTGGTCACACCGAAATTCAGCAAAATTTAACGAAAAAAATGGAAGAGGCAGCAGAAGCATTAGATTTTGAGGCAGCCGCCGATTATCGTGACAAAATTCGTGCAATTGAAACTGTCATGACACGCCAAAAAATGACCCAAACGGATTTAGTCGATCGTGATGTTTTTGGTTATGCTGTTGAGAACGGCTGGATGTGTGTGCAAGTATTCTTTGTTCGGCAGGGAAAAGTAATCGAGCGTGATGTTTCAATGTTTCCTTTCTATAATGATGCGCCTGATGACTTTTTAACCTTTATCGGACAGTTTTACCAAGAAAATCAGCATTTTATTCCCAAAGAATTGTTAATTCCTAAAGAAATAGATCAAGATAGTGTCCGCGCAATTGTTCCCACAAGAGTGACACAACCCCAACGAGGGGAAAAGAAGAAGCTCGTCGATTTGGCGGGGAAAAATGCCAAAATTTCATTGAATGAAAAATTTGAATTAATTCAGCGTAAAGAAGACCGGACGATTGGTGCAGTGGATAGGTTGGGTCAAGCTATGAATATACCCAAACCCATTCGAATCGAAGCTTTTGATAATTCAAATATCATGGGAACGAATCCCGTTTCGGCAATGGTGGTTTTTGTTGATGGCAAACCACTGAAAAAGGAATATCGTAAGTATAAAATTAAAACTGTTAATGGACCAGATGATTATGCATCCATGCGAGAAGTCATCTATCGACGGTATGCACGAGTGTTGAAAGAAAACTTGCCTTTACCAGATTTAATTATTATCGATGGAGGCAAGGGCCAAGTAGATGTTGCTAAGGATGTCTTAGATAATCAATTGGGATTGGATGTTCCCATTGCAGGACTTGCCAAAAATGACCAACACAAAACAAGTGAACTACTTTTTGGTTCTCCTCTTGAGACAATACCGCTATCTAGAAATTCAGCGGAATTCTTTTTACTTCAACGCATCCAAGATGAAGTGCATCGATTCGCAATTAGCTTTCATCGTCAACTACGCAGTAAAAATAGTTTTGCATCTAAATTGGATACAATTGTTGGCTTGGGACCAAAACGGAAGAAAGAACTATTAAAAGAATTCAAATCGTTAAAAAAAATGGAGGAAGCATCAATTGATGATTTCCGTAAAATAGGTATTCCATTGCCAGTTGCTGAAAATCTGTATCATGATCTTCGAATGGGAAAGATAGACAAAAAAGAGTAATGCTTAAGATGTTGTGCCCCTCAAAGTTAGACAGAAATCTAACTTTGAGGGGCACTGCATGAAAGGCATTCCTCTTTTTTTATAAGTGTTGAACAATATAGTTGAAAAATTCTTGATCGAGTGGATTAGTGTGGCAAGATTGTTCAGGATGCCATTGGACACCAACAATAGTATTTCCAAAAAACTTGCTTTCAATTGCTTCGATAGCACCGTCACTAGCCGTAGCTGTCACCTCAAAGTGATTAGCTACCTTGTCAACAAATTGATGATGGTAGGAATTAACCTTGTAGGTACTAGGCAAAAATTGACTGAGTAAGCTACGCTGTTTAATGGTGACATCATGTGTGGGTTGTTCCAAAGAAATTGGGGATTGTACATGCTTCAACGTGTAGGGTGTTAACGATACATCCTGGTAGAGCGTTCCCCCAAAAGCAACATTGATTACCTGCATTCCTCGACAAACACCGACAATTGATTTTCCTTGTTTTACAGCTTCTTTAATTAGAGCAAGTTCAAATTCATCACGCGCTTCAAAGACCTCGCCCAGACGAGGATGCCGTTGTTGATGGAAGTACTTTGGATCAATATCCTGCCCTCCAGCTAATACAAGGACATCGATTAATTGAATGTAATCAACAGTATCTTCGACAACACCTACAGGAAGAATAATAGGTAATCCTTCTGCTCTGATAAAGCCTTGAACAAAATCTCTCGGCGTATAAGAAAAATAATAGGTGTGTTGATCTTTTTTGTCATAAGTGGAGCGTTCATTTCCGATAATTCCAATTCTTTTCTTCATTTAATAAGTTCCTTTCAAGACAATTTCGGCAGTCGAGTAAGAAACGAACGCATAAAGTGAAAGTAAGTAGGTTTCCAATCACTGTCGTTGGCATGGTATGTTACATTGGGATTAACGGGATCGAATGACTTCTATTTTATAGCCATCTGGATCTTTAATGAAGTAATAAGACGGTGGGGTCCCTGGAAGTCCTTTTAAATCAGTTACATCAAATCCCTCAAGCACATGTTTTTCATGTAAAGCTGCGACATCTTCTGTTGCAATAGCGATATGTCCATAACCATCGCCTAGATCATATCCTGGATGATCATAGTTATAAGTCAGTTCTAGTTCATAATCATCTCCAGGTAAGGTTAAGTAGACTAAGGTGAATTTTGCCTCAGGAAATTCTCTTCGACGACTCTCTTCAAAAGCAAATGCTTTTTGATAGAAGGCGAGTGATGCTTCTAAGTCTTTCACTCTAACACAAGTATGGGCCATTTTCATTACTATCATCCTCCAAATAAGTGATAATCCTATCATAACATAGCGGGAAACAATCAAAAATAATTTGGCCTAGTTTTTTCTTGTAATTAAATTTGAAAACGGGTAGAATTTTTGTAAAAGGAGACGGTCTAGGATGAAGAGTGAGCCGATTTTTGGGAAAAGAGAACCAGGAAAAATATACAAAAAAAGAGTGGGGGCTTATGTCGTCATTAGCCGTAATCAAAAGCAGGAAGTAATTCTTGTTCAAGCGCCAAATGGGGCTTATTTTTTACCCGGTGGAGAAATAGAAAAAGATGAGACACATTTGGATACGATACGCAGAGAGATGCTTGAGGAAGTTGGATTTGAAGTATTTGTAGGAGAGTTTTTAGGGAAAGCAGTTGAGTATTTTTATTCAAGTCATCGTGATACGTACTACGAACACCCAGGCTTTTTCTATGTGGTCGATCATTGGTCGAAACTAGCGGAACCGACAGAAAAGACTAATCAGTTACTTTGGACAACACCGGAAGATGCGATGCTACTGCTAAAAAGAGGTAGCCATCGTTGGGCACTCCAAAAATGGATGAATGAGTAATTTAATCAGTGAATAAAAAAAAGAATGTTTTGACCAAGGTTATTTGTTAATGGACATAGGAGTCATTGACAAGTAACCTTGGCTCGAATCATTCTTTTTTATGTGCGAATCACATAAGAATGTAGCGCAAATGCCACACCGTTTTCATCATTTGTTTTGGTCACTTTTTGTGCATGTTTTTTTATTTCTTCTTTGGCATTCCCCATTGCGACACCAAGTCCAGCATATTGGAGCATCGGAATATCATTTTCATTATCTCCAATAGCCATAACTTCTTCAGCGGTAAGGCCTAGATGTTGAGCCAATTTTTTCAACGCCGACCCTTTGCTGACTTCTTTATTTAATATTTCAAGAAAGAAGGGGGCACTTTTTACAATTGTAAACCGTTCACGGAAACTTTCGGGAAGTTTTTCTTCAATTACTTTTAATTTTTCGGGATCATCCACCATCATCATTTTAACGATGTCTAAATCTGAGGTTATTTCCTCTGGTGTCCGATATTTCAATGGCATCGTCGTTAGATACGCTTCATGAATGGTATAAGGACTAATGTCTCGATTGGATGTATAAATGGCTTCTTCCGTCTCAGTCAAAAGAGAGCTGCCCAGTTTTCGAGCCATCATATCGACATCTAAGTAATCATCGTGGGTTAGTCCAAAAAGAGAAATTTTTTCTTGGGTTTTGCAATTCAGAACAAGTGAACCATTATAGGTAATTACGTAGTCCTCTTCTTTTGTTAAGCCTAATTCTTGAACAATTTTTTTGACTCCCAGGTAAGGGCGTCCTGTACAAAGAACAATCTTTACCCCTTGTTTTTGTGCAAGATGCAAGGCCTCTTTTACTTCATTCGTTACTTGGTGATGGCTAGTCAAAAGTGTTCCATCAATGTCGATTGCGATTAGTTTAATTGTCATTTTTTCATCCCTTCTATTGAAGTGCGCCGTTATGAATATGAGAAAGAAACGATTCATACGTTGCACTAAATAAATCGTAATTTACTTGTTGTTGATTATGAAGCATTTCTCTAGGAAAATAAAAACGATTATCCCCTTGAGATTGTCCCGCAAGAGCCGCGACAAGTTGACTGACCAGGGAAAGTTCTACTAAGCTCCCATCTTTTTGCTGCAATTCAATCTGCGTCCGATGTTTATTTGATTTAGGCCGATAAAAATCGTATGGAAGATCAAAACTTGAATTAATTGCTGTATAGTATTTAGAATTGTAGCCAACTTTCTCAACATCATTTCGTAAAATTTGGATTAATTCTGCATCGACTTCCGGTTTAAAACTAGCTGATTTCAGAGGCTTGCGATTTAAGAATCGCTTGGCTAAATCGTTTAAAATGGGATCGGTTGCATCTAACCAATGATTAAAATACGTATTTAATACCCCATCATCAAGCCGGATATAGTCAATTAGTTGAAAATCATCTTCCAGAAAAGGAACAAGCAATTGGGAGTGTTGACGAAACCAATCTTTATTTTTCGGATAGAGTTCTTTTGCCCGATTCAAAAGATGTTGCAAAATCACTTCCATTCCTCGAGAACTCGGATGAAAATATACTTGGACATACATCTGATAGCGACTGACAATATAATCTTCAACTGCATGCATACCGTTTATAGCAAAGCAGATACCATCCTTGTACGGTCTAACGAGGCGGAGAATTCGAGTAATATCAAAGGTTCCATATTCGGTTCCAGTAAAATAGGCGTCACGCAATAAATAGTCCATGCGGTCTGCATCAATTTGACTCGAAATCATTTGAACCACTTGTGGATTAGGGTATTCTTTAGTGATAACACTGGCTACTTTTTCCGGAAACCCCTCTTCAATTTTATTTAGAATTTGGTACACTTCGGTAGATGGTGAAGTGATAATATCAACGGTTATTGCTTCATGATTTGTTTGGAAAATATGTTCAAATGTATGAGAATACGCACCGTGACCAATGTCATGCAAAAGAGCAGCACACAAAACAACCAACCGTTCCGAATCATCCCAACCATCAGCCCCTATTTTTCTTATCGGAAAATTTCGTTCAAAAATATCACAGATTCGTCGTGCAATCTCATAGACACCTAACGAATGGGAAAAACGAGTGTGCTCTGCTCCATGGAAGGTAAAGGAAGAGGTCCCAAGTTGATGGATCCTTCTCAATCGTTGAACTTCTCTTGAATTAATCAAGTCCAAAATAACTTGATGTTGGACATGAATATAATTGTGAACGGGATCGCGAAAGACTTTTTCAATTGGAAGCATTTGTTGTTTATAGGGAATTGTCATGTAAAAACTCCTTTATTTGGTTATTGCGTTCGACCATGTTTTTTTCTTTTGTTAGAAAGAGAGCGTCAGCATTTTTTTCGGTCAGCCAACTACCGAGATTTTTGATGGTATCGCGCTTTTCAAAGAGGACTGTGAATCGCTCTTTTACGTCATGAATGGCAATCTTTTTGTTTAATACTTGACTAACAGTTGTCATACTATCTGGATTTACAGGCGGATAGCCATCCTGTCCAAAATTTTCTACAAGCCCATGTTGATAAAAAGTTTTGACAATTTCTCCACGCTTTGATTGATCGCCATTTACGCTTAAGTACATCATCACTGCAATTCCATTTTTTACACGCCTTTGGGCAATTCCGGCTATTTTTTTCCCATTCACACTTAGATCATAGGTGCCTGGACAGTACGAATCATGAATCTCAAACGCATCAATTTCCAGCTCAGGGAATGCCTTTTGCGTAAGCTGATACATTAAGACATAGGCTTCATCTGTGAGATGAATTTGTTCATTCTTTTTGAAAATATATGAAATATTTAAAACACCATCATCAGCAATGACGCCTAAACCACCTGAATTTCTTACAATCGTATGATAACCTAAGTGATTCACTGCTTTCAATGCCTCTTGTAAATAAGGCACGCGCATATCTTTCATTCCTAAAATGAGTGTGGTGGGTAACTGCCAAAAATGTAGAAAAGAGTCCTCTTTTACTCCTACTTCTTCTGTCAAAACATCGGTAACTGCAAAAGGAGCAAATAAGGAAGAAGTTTGGGCAGGCGTTTGATCAAAAACAAAAACAGTCATAAAACATCTCTCCTATTTTTTCTTAATCTTTTCTTATTATATACGATATATCGAATGAAAAGATAAGAAACCGATGGAAATTGTAGATAAATTGACAAAACAATAAAAAAAATGAACAATGGGAATAGAAAACTAAAGGAGGAACATGTGTGGATTTAACACAAGCACTACCAATCGCTATCCATTTAGAAACGATTACCGTTCAAGAAGGTACCCGGCAAGATTTTGTTTTTGATGTAGCGGGTCAAATCGTAAAAATAGGCGATACACTTTATATTCGTTACAAAGAGACTGCAACAGAAGATATGGAAGAAGTACCTGTCACCATTAAAATTCTTCCAGATGGTAGCTTACAATTAATACGGGCAGGGGAGATGCGTCTTCGTTTAAAGTTTACATATAAAGAAACAAATGAAAGCCAGTACAAAGCTCCTTTTGGTATGTTGGCTTTTAGTACTTATACGCATGATTTGCATGTCAGTTTGACTGATAAACCGATTGCAGGAGCTATTGTGCTTTCATATGATTTATTTATGACCGATCAAAAAATTGGGGAATATCAGTTATCGCTAAAGTTCACAGCATAATCTTTGAAATTTTGAAAGAAAAAATTGCTTTTTTTGCTGGCTTTTTGTATGATTAGACGTAGACTTTGAAAGGACGTGTCCCAATTGGAAATTAATGTATTTGAAGGCATAGATAAAAACGAATTATCCATGATTGAAGTGGCGCATGCGATTTTGGAACAACGTGGTGATGTAATGGACTTTTCTGATTTAGTGAATCAGATTCAAAACTACCTTGGAAAATCGGATGGTGAGATTCGTGATTCTTTGGCTCAGTTTTACACAGATTTGAATATTGACGGAAGTTTTATTTCTTTAGGTGATAACCGTTGGGGATTGAGATCATGGTATGCCATTGATTCAATTGATGAAGAGTTAAACCATGGCTTAGATGAAGATGATGAAGATACACCACGTCGTAGAAAACGGAAAAAAGTCAATGCATTTATTAATGGTGACGAGGATGCCATTGACTATAACGATGATGATCCAGAAGATGCTGATTTATCTGATGACGATGACGATGATGATTTATTTGAGGATGATGACGATGACGACGAAGAAATTTCTGCGTATAATTCCGATTTGCAAGAGATAGGTGCGGACACTTCTGAGGATGATGAAGAAGAAGTTCCTGAAAACATCGAAGAAGATTTAACAATCATTGATGATGAAGATGATGAAGAACTCTTTGATGAGGATGATGAAGAGTAAATCATTAAAAAAGTTCTAGCAAATAAGCCCCCAGTTCACTAAGTGAAGTTGGGGGCTTATTTGCTAGAAAAATCAATATTCCACTTGATTCATAATTGAGTTCTAGAACATTCTATTGTATTCTATAACAGGTGAAGCTATACGCACCCTAAGGGAATCGAACCCCTGTCTCAAGAACCGGAATCTTGTGTGATATCCACTACACTAAGGGTGCAAGCACTTAATTAGTATAACGAATATAAAAAAAAAAACAAGGGGGTAGAAGCATGAAATTTGAACAACAGCTTTCCCAAAAGCAAAGACAAGTTCAGCAATTGGCTTTAACCCAGCAATTGCAACAATCTTTACAAGTACTTCAATACAATGGTGAAGAATTATTTGAATTCATCAATCAGCAAGCATTGGAAAATCCGCTAATTGAATTAAACAATCAATATTACACGGGATTGGCTCGTAAAAATACGCTCGGAAATACAGCCTCTGCAACAGAAATTAATTTTGGCCAAATCGCCGATACACAACAATCACTTTTTGAATATTTATTGGCGCAAGTTCATTTGAATTATCGGGATACACCATTGCGAAAATTAGTTATTACATTGATCAGTTACATCGACAATAATGGTTTTTTAAGGACGCCATTGCAGAAAATTGCCGATGAACGAAATAGGCCTTATATTGAGTTACTAGATGCTTTAACATTAATCCAACAATTGGATCCACCGGGAATTGGTGCAAGAAGTCTCCAAGAATGTTTGATGTTACAAACTGAACGAGACAATCACGCACCACACATTGCGTATATTATTCTTGAAAGTTATTTTGAACAATTGGTCGAAAGAAAGTGGCTCGAAATCAGTAAAGCGCTGTCTGTTTCTTTAGAAGACATTCAAAATGTTTTTGATTATATTCAGACACTATCACCCGCGCCAGGAAGCCACTTTTACCAAGAAGAAGGTCTATACATCATTCCAGATTTAAAAGTGGAAGTTGAAAATGGAGAGATTATCGTAACGGCGACAAAATCAATTCAACCACCATTAAAGTTAAATGAAGAGTACTTCGATCGCTTTAAACAAACGAATGATCAAGAGGTACAAAAGTTTTTAAAAGAAAAGAAACAAAACTATGAGTGGTTGAAAAAAACAATTGATCAAAGAGGCAGTACCATTTTGCGGGTAGGTGAAGCGATTGTCCGACACCAAAAAGCATTTTTTTTGGAAGAAAGCCATCCAATCAAACCACTGATACTGAAAAATATTGCTGAAGAATTAGCAATTCATGAATCCACAGTTAGTCGCTCAGTGAATGGCAAGTACTTAGAAACAAGTTTTGGTATTTTTGAATTAAAACATTTTTTTGCAACAAAACTCGTCAGTGATTCTGGAGAGAGCATTTCTGCGAATCAAGCGAAAGAACATCTAGCGCAGTTTATTCGGAATGAGGACAAAAGGAAACCACTTTCCGACCAAAAAATTGTCGATATGATGGAGAAGATTGGCGTGAAACTATCAAGAAGGACAGTTGCAAAATATCGCGAAGAACTTGGGATTTTGGGATCATCTAAAAGAAAGAGATTTGATTAATCAACTCTCTTTCTTTTGTTTGTCTAGAATGGGAAAATTCTAACGGGTTCAAGTCCCACGGGCATCCAAGTACTGGAAAGCATTCAGCCAAATGCAAGGTTGTCCATGGTGACATGGAATCTGAAGAAAACGTCTGGTCTGATGAACCGAAATTACATAGAAGGCAACCGAAGAAGGCAAAGTCCAATAATTACTTTTAACAATCAAGAAGAGAAACGTATCTGTTAATCTGTGCGAGTATACGTTGGTAGAAAATCTTTCGTAAAGTCCGCTTGTAAGAGCTCTTCCGGTATTCTAAAAATAGTAGTTGATAGGAAACAAGTAAGATAATGGGCATTTATCCGCTCATCACGACTATATTCTATGGGAGAGAACAAGTTTACAAGTTAGTTATCAGTACCCTTCATCGTAAGTTTCATTCTTTTCATGAGTTTAGACTATCATCTTGTGATATTTTTTGTCTCGATACGCTTATGACATTATAATTTTTGAACGAGACTAAATAGCTAACAGTTGCAACAAGAATGAAAACGTGCTATGATTATTTCGTAAGAGATAGTAATGCTCTTCAAAAATTTTTTTATCCTCAACGGGTCGTATTGAGTCTATGTTGGACGTTTTTAGTCCACCGGAGGTTTTTATGCAAAAGCAAGATGATTTTAAAGTGTTAGAAGAAGTGGTTCCAGATATTTTAACGGTATTGCAGGAACGTTATCGAATTCTTCAACATATTTACTGGATGCAGCCGGTGGGACGCAGAAATTTATCCGAAAATTTAGGCTTGACAGAACGTGTTTTGAGAACAGAAACAGATTTTTTGAAAAACTTAAATCTGATTTCATCTTCAAAAAGTGGGATGTTGCTTACCAAAAAAGGCGAACAGTTATACAATCAACTTGGAACATTAGTTGATCGTCTGTTTGGGATGAGACAACTTGAAAAGCAACTGGCAAATTACTTTGGTATTGAAAAATGCCTGATTGCCGATGGTGATTCTGATCAGCAAAGAAAAGTCATTAGTTCATTTGGGAGATTTTTAAATGAAGCACTGGATGCTCAACTTCCCGAAAAAGAAAATATCATTGCAGTAATGGGTGGTACAACGATGGCGATGGCAGCGGAGGAATTGACCAGTCTTGAAACGGAACGAAGACATAATCTTTTTGTTCCTGCTCGTGGAGGGATTGGAGAGTCAGTGAATGTACAGGCAAACTCAGTCAGTGCAGTCATGGCAATAAAGTCTCACGGCGATTACCGTTCACTTTTTGTTCCTGAACAGTTGAGTTCTACCACGTATGACTCACTATTACAAGAACCTTCAATCAAAGAGGTATTGAATTTGATTGAACGAGCCAATTGTGTCATTCATGGGATAGGAAGAGCGCTTCATATGGCAGCAAGAAGGAAGATGCCAGAAGCAGATATTCTTATGCTAAAACAAAAACACGCAGTTGCAGAGTCATTTGGGTACTTTTTTAATGAGCAAGGTGAGATTATTTATAAAATCCCTCGAATTGGATTGCAGTTAAAAGATATCCAAAATATTCCATATGTATTCGCGGTAGCGGGTGGACGAGGAAAAGCCAAGGCAATTCGAGCCTATATGCAAAATGCACCAAAACAAACGTGGCTCATCACTGATGAAGCTGCAGCAAACGAGATTTTAAAAGGGGCAACCCTTTAAAATAAATTTTTTATGATTTTCATAAGGAGGAAATCTTAAATGACAGTTAAAGTAGGTATTAATGGATTTGGACGTATTGGACGTTTAGCATTTCGTCGTATCCAAGATGTAGAAGGAATCGAAGTAGTTGCTATCAATGACTTAACAGATGCTAAAATGTTAGCACATTTGTTAAAATATGATACAACACAAGGCCGTTTCAATGGTACAGTTGAAGTTCACGAAGGCTCTTTCAATGTTAACGGAAAAGAAGTTAAAGTTTTAGCTAACCGTAACCCTGAAGAATTACCTTGGGGTGAATTAGGTGTTGATATCGTTTTAGAATGTACTGGATTCTTCACTTCTAAAGAAAAAGCTGAACTACACTTAAAAGCTGGTGCAAAACGTGTTGTTATTTCTGCTC
The DNA here is from genome assembly GCF_042685105.1 of Enterococcus camelliae. NCBI lineage: Bacteria > Bacillati > Bacillota > Bacilli > Lactobacillales > Enterococcaceae > Enterococcus > Enterococcus camelliae. Next base: position 28,888 of record NZ_JBHUMO010000052.1, read on the forward strand.
CTGGCGGTAACGATGTACCAACAATCGTCTACAATGTTAACCATGAAACATTAACTGGTGAAGAAACAGTTATTTCTGGTGCTTCATGTACGACAAACTGTTTAGCTCCAATGGCTAAAACATTGAATGACGATTTTGGAATTGTTGAAGGTTTAATGACAACAATCCATGCTTACACTGGAGATCAAATGACACTTGACGGACCACACCCTAAAGGTGACTTCCGCCGTGCACGTGCCGCTGCAGCAAACATTGTACCAAACTCAACTGGTGCTGCCAAAGCTATTGGTTTAGTTATTCCAGAATTAAATGGAAAATTAGACGGAGCTGCTCAACGTGTTCCAGTTCCAACTGGTTCACTAACTGAATTAGTAACAGTTTTAGAAAAAAATGTTACTGTTGATGAAGTAAATGCAGCAATGGAAAAAGCTTCAAATGAATCATTTGGTTACACAACAGAAGAATTAGTGTCTTCAGACATCGTTGGTATCAACTTTGGTTCTTTATTTGATGCAACACAAACACGTGTAATGACTGTTGGAGACAAACAATTGGTTAAAACAGTTGCATGGTATGACAACGAAATGTCTTACACTTCACAATTAGTTCGTACTTTAGAATACTTCGCTAAATTATAAGATTTTTTCTTTAAAAAATCGAATTTTGCATTGTATGAGCGGGGGAGCAGCGCGCTTCTCCGCTTTTTTTTAAGAAATTAACGTTTGTATAATAGCTAGGAGGTAATTTCAATGGCAAAAATGACTGTTGAAGATCTTGACTTAAAAGACAAAAAAGTTTTGGTACGTGTTGATTTCAATGTTCCCTTAAAAGATGGCGTGATTACAGATGACACAAGAATTAAGGCGGCATTACCTACAATCAAGTATGTGCTTGATCACGATGGCAAAGCAATCCTCTTTTCCCATTTGGGTCGTGTGAAAACGCAAGAAGATAAAGCAGGAAAATCACTTGCACCAGTTGCAGAACGGTTAAGTGCTTTGTTAGGTAAAAAAGTAACATTTGTACCTGAAACGCGTGGGCCTAAATTAGAATCTGCGATCAATGAAATGAAAGACGGCGACGTTGTCTTATTTGAAAATACACGTTTTGAAGACATAGATGGCAAAAAAGAAAGCAAAAACGATCCAGAATTAGGAAAATATTGGGCGTCACTTGGTGATGTTTTTGTAAATGATGCATTCGGTACAGCGCATCGAGCACACGCATCTAATGTTGGTATTGCATCTACGGGTATTCCAACTGTAGCAGGATTTTTGATGGAAAAGGAAATCAATTTTGTTGGTGGATTGGTAGAGAATCCAAAACACCCAATGATTGCTATTTTAGGAGGAGCGAAAGTTTCTGATAAAATTGGTGTTATTGAAAACTTGATTGACAAAGCAGATAAAATTTTAATTGGCGGCGGAATGACTTATACATTCTATAAAGCAATGGGTTATACTGTAGGGAAATCAATTTGTGAATTGGATAAAGTAGAATTAGCAAAAGAATTACTCGAAAAAGCAAATGGCAAAATTATTTTACCGATTGATACTGTTTGCGCAGATGCTTTTGACAATGATGCTTATACAGAAATTCACAAAAAAAATATTCCTGATAACTTGGAAGGGTTAGATATTGGACCTGAAACAGTTAAATTGTTTGCCAAAGAATTGCAAGGTGCGAAATCTGTTATTTGGAATGGGCCAATGGGCGTATTTGAAATGCCTAACTTTGCTAAGGGAACAATTGGCGTATGTAAAGCAATTGCCGAACTGCCCGACGCGATTACAATTATAGGTGGTGGTGATTCTGCTGCTGCTGCTGAACAGTTAGGTTTCGCTGATAAATTTACCCATATTTCTACTGGTGGTGGCGCAAGCTTGGAACTACTAGAAGGAAAAACATTACCAGGATTAGCAGCAATCAATGACAAATAGTCAATACAAAGAGTATTGAAGATCCGTTTATTTAAATGAAGGAGTGTCAAACATGCGTAAACCAATTATCGCAGGAAACTGGAAAATGAATAAAACTGCGGCAGAGGCAAAAGCTTTTGCTGAAGCGGTAAAAACAAATTTACCAAGTAATGAAAAAGTTGATTCAGTGATAGGTTCTCCAGCTTTATTCTTAGAAACATTAGTATCTGAAGCAAAGGGAACAGACCTTAAAATTGCTGCTCAAAATTGCTTCTGGGAAAATGCTGGTGCTTTTACTGGTGAAACATCCCCGGCTGCATTGGCTGACTTAGGTGTTCAATATGTGATTATTGGTCATTCAGAACGCCGTGAATATTTCCATGAAACAGACGAAGAAATTAATAAAAAAGCGAAAGCTATCTTTGCAAACAAAATGCTACCTATTTTATGTTGCGGTGAATCACTTGAAACGTATGAAGCTGGTAAAACAGCTGAATGGATTGAAGGCCAAATCACAGCGGGTCTAGCTGACTTGTCAAATGACCAAGTGAGCAGTATGGTTATTGCCTATGAACCAATTTGGGCTATTGGCACAGGAAAATCTGCTGATGCAACAATTGCAGATACGATTTGTGGTGTTGTTCGTTCAACAGTAGCAAAATTGTATGGCGATGAAGTAGCTAGCAAAGTTCGCATTCAATATGGTGGTTCTGTAAAACCAGAAAATATCGCTGAATATATGGCAAAAGAAAATGTAGATGGTGCTTTGGTTGGAGGCGCAAGCTTACAAGCCGATTCATTCTTAGCATTATTAGATGCTGTAAAATAGTATATTTTTATTTGCAGGATAGCAAAAATTTATTTACAATAGAGATGTTTAAAAGAGGAGCAATCCTTTTTAATAAAACAAAATTTAAAGGAGAGACAAATCATGTCAATTATTACTGATGTTTACGCTCGCGAAGTCTTAGACTCACGTGGTAACCCAACAATCGAAGTAGAAGTTTATACAGAATCAGGTGCGTTTGGACGTGGTATGGTTCCTTCTGGTGCTTCAACTGGTGAGTATGAAGCAGTTGAATTACGTGATGGAGATAAATCACGTTATGGTGGTAAAGGTGTTACTAAGGCAGTGGATAACGTAAACGATGTGATTGCAGAAGCTATCATTGGTTACGATGTTCGTGATCAAATGGCAATCGACCAAGCAATGATCGCTTTGGATGGAACTCCTAATAAAGGCAAATTAGGTGCAAATGCAATTCTAGGTGTTTCAATTGCGGTAGCACGTGCAGCTGCAGATTACTTAGAAGTACCTTTGTATCATTATTTAGGTGGATTCAATACAAAAGTATTACCTACACCAATGATGAACATTGTAAATGGTGGCTCTCACTCAGATGCACCAATTGCTTTCCAAGAATTTATGATTTTACCTGTTGGTGCACCCACATTTAAAGAAGCATTGCGTTGGGGTGCTGAAATTTTCCACGCTTTGAAAGGCATTTTACACGACCGTGGATTAGAAACATCTGTTGGTGATGAAGGTGGATTTGCTCCTCGTTTTGAAGGAACTGAAGACGGAGTTGAAACAATCTTATCTGCTATTAAAAAAGTCGGCTTAGAACCAGGTAAAGATGTTTATCTTGGCTTTGACTGTGCTTCTTCTGAATTTTATGAAGACGGTGTTTATGACTATACAAAATTTGAAGGTGAAACAGGCGTTAAACGTACTGCTGCTGAACAAGTAGACTACCTTGAAGAATTAGTAAATAAATACCCAATCATCACAATTGAAGACGGTATGGATGAAAATGACTGGGATGGTTGGAAACTATTAACTGACCGCCTAGGGGACAAAGTTCAATTAGTTGGTGATGATTTATTCGTTACAAATACTGAAAAACTTGAAAAGGGTATCGAACAAGGAATTGGTAACTCAATCCTAATCAAAGTTAACCAAATCGGTACATTGACTGAAACGTTTAATGCAATCGAAATGGCTAAAGAAGCTGGTTACACTGCAGTTGTTTCTCACCGTTCTGGTGAAACAGAAGATTCAACAATCTCTGATATTGCGGTCGCAACGAATGCTGGTCAAATCAAAACTGGTTCTCTTTCACGTACAGATCGTATTGCGAAATACAACCAATTATTGCGTATTGAAGACCAATTAGGTGAAGTTGCTGAATACAAAGGTTTGAAATCTTTCTACAACTTGAAAAACAAATAATTTTTTGTTATTTCATTAAACTTCCTTCCTCTAGGGTGAAGGAAGTTTTTTTGTCTATTGAAGGATAGATTTTTGTGGTAACTTTCTGCTAAGTATGCTAGAGTAGTAATGAGATATTTTCGGCTACTAGGGAGGGTTATCAAGAATGTATGATTTCATTCTAGGTGTTGTGATTGTATTGTCGTTTGTCATTATCGCGACGATTATGATGCAACCAAGCAAACAAAATAGTGCAGCAAGTGCCTTTACAGGTGGAGCAGATCAATTATTTGGGAAGCAGAAAGCACGTGGATTTGAAGCAGTAATGCAACGCTCAACAGCAGTATTAGGAGCGATTTGGATTATTTTGCTATTTGTGCTTGCGTTCTTATCATCAAAATAGTCTTGAAGCCTCTCAGAAATGAGAGGTTTTTTGCTAGATTAAAAAGAAAATAGTCGAGGTGTACGATGGTACGAAAATTTTCAGAGCCAAAACCAATCTATATAAAAAAAAGTGCAAGAGCGATTATGCTACTCCATGCATATTCTGGAAGTCCTAATGATGTGCGTATGTTGGCTCGCTTTTTGGAACAAGCAAATTATACTATTTATACACCGATGTTTACTGGGCATGGAACGATAGATCCTGAAGACATCTTAAAGGAAAGTGCTGATAAATGGTGGGAAGATGTCCGACAGGCAATTGACTTTCTAAAGGGAGAGGGTTTTGAAAAAATTGCTATTTTTGGTCTTTCAATGGGTGGACTTTTTGCTATGAAGGCTTTAGAAGAGGAGAATCAAGCTGTGATTGGTGGAGGAACATTTTGTTCCCCACTTATTCCGAGCCAGACAAAAGTACCAGAAAATTTTTATCGGTATGCTGAGTTTATGTTGACTACTTATTCACCAGAAAGCGAAGCCGCAAAGAAAGAGCGATTAAGGAAAATTCCAGCTTTGGTACAAAGGCAGCTTAAACAAATCGAAATTCACGTGAGAGACGTATATGAACAGCTAGAAAGAGTGAACAAGCCGATTTTTCTGGCACAGGCTGCTCTTGATGAAATGATTCCAGCTGATTCCGTTTTTCAAGTGGCTCAAAAAATCAAGCAACAAAAATTTACATTACAATGGTATCCAAAAAGTGGACATGTAATTACAGTCGGAAAAGAACACAAAGAATTTGAAAGGGATGTACTTTCATTTATTGAAAGTCTACCTTGGGATGGGGCGAATGATGACTAATACCATAAAAGAACAGATAAAAGCTTATCTTCAAAATCAAAAGAAAAAATCTTTGTCCGTGGAAGAATTGGCTAGCGGACTTGGCTTGCAAAAAAGTGAGGACTTCAAACTATTGGTTCAGACAATTGCAAGTATGGAAAGGGAAAAAAGCATAGAATTCACGAAAAAGGGAAAAGTGAAACTACCCATGCCACTTGTCTTGATTCAGGGAATATTTCGAGCCAATGAGAGAGGTTTTGGCTTTGTTACAATCGATGAAGAAGAAGAGGATATTTTTATTCCCCAAGGGGCAACTGGCTATGCAATGGATGGTGATACAGTAGCAATCGATATTGTTAAACCAGCACTTCCTGGCAGTGACAAGGGAGCAGAGGGGAAAGTTGTCAAGGTGGTTGAACGAGCTTTTTCAGAAATTGTTGGGGAATTCCACTTATTTGATGAAAAAGAGATTGCAGATAGTGACTTATACGGCTACGTGACACCGAAAGAAAAAAAACTACAAGATTTTAAAGTATACATTTCTGCCGTGGGTATACGGCCAGTTGATGGTGCGATTGTCAAGGTTACGATTAGCCACTATCCTGAACCTGGATATGAAACAAGTGCTGAAGGGATGGTACTTTCAGTTATTGGGCATAAAAATGATCCAGGAATGGACATTATGTCAATCATTGTTTCTCATGGTTTGGCTACTGATTTTTCAGATGAGACCCTTAAGGAGGCAAATAAAATTGAGGATACAGTTAATCCCGATTTATTTGCAACTAGAAAAGATTTGCGTGGTGAACGAATCGTCACAATTGATGGAGAAGATGCCAAAGACCTTGATGATGCTGTGACGGTTAGAAAACTAGCAAATGGGAACTTTTTTTTAGGTGTTCATATTGCGGATGTTTCTTATTATGTTCAAGCTAATTCTTCTTTGGATAAGGAAGCTTATGAACGTGGCACGAGTGTGTACTTAACGGATAGAGTCATTCCTATGTTGCCTCAACGATTATCAAACGGAATATGTTCCTTAAATCCTCATGTTCCAAGACTAGCAATGAGTTGTGAAATGGAGATTGATCAGCAAGGAAAGGTTCAACGACACGATATTTTTCAAAGTGTGATACAAACAACAGAAAGAATGACGTATACCGCTGTTAATGAAATACTAGAAAAAAATGATTCAGCAACAATCGAAAGATACAAAGAACTCGTTCCAATGTTTCAAGACATGGCTGAATTGCATGAAATATTGGCAAATATGCGTTTGCGTCGGGGGGCTGTTTCATTTGAAGACAATGAAGCAAAAATTATTGTTAACGAAGAGGGCCACCCGACCAATATTGTGTTTCGTTCTCGAGGTATAGGAGAACGAATGATTGAGTCTTTCATGTTGGCGGCAAATGAGACGGTTGCCGAACATTTTAATCGACAACATTTCCCTTTTATCTATCGTATTCACGAAGAGCCAAAAGAAGAGAAAGTCCAACGTTTCTTTAACTTTGCAGCTGCATTGGGTATCTTGGTTAAACAAACAAAAGGAACAATCTTACCGAAAGACTTACAAGGTGTCTTAGAAGATGTCGCTGGTAAACCAGAAGCACCGGTCATTAGCACAATGTTACTTAGGAGTATGCAACAAGCCAAATACTCTGAATTGAATGAGGGACACTATGGACTTGCAGCGGACTACTATACGCATTTTACTTCGCCTATCCGCAGGTATCCAGATTTAATTGTCCATCGGTTGATCCGTTCATATGAAAGAGATCGTTCGGAGCAAAATCAGCAATCATGGGCGGAAAAACTTCCAGATATTGCTCTCCATAGTTCACAGATGGAACGAAAAGCAGTTGAAGTAGAGCGTGAAGTAGATGCAATGAAGAAAGCCGAGTTTATGGCTGATCACATCGATGAAGAGTTTGCAGGAATGATTAGTTCTGTTGTAAAATTTGGCTTTTTTGTTGAATTGGAAAATACCGTGGAAGGGTTAATCCACATTAATGAGTTAAATGATGATTATTATCATTACATTGATACACATCTAGCTTTGGTTGGCGAACGTACTGGTAGAACATTTAAAATTGGCCAAAAAGTAGTTGTTCGGGTCGCCAAGTCAGACCCTGATACACGGGAAATTGATTTTGAATTGGTTGAAGCAGAAGAAGTTGAATTAGCCAATCAAAAAGAAGGAAAGAATCAAAGAAAATCGCGCAACTCAAAGGAAAAAGTGCAAAGAAATGGTAAAAATGAATGGCAAAATGGCAAACCAAGAAAGCCTAAACGGCAGAAAAAGCCTTTCTATAAAGAAGTTGCCAAGAAAAAGAAACATAAGAAAAACTAACCTGTCAGGAGGGAAACAGAGTGCCTAAGGGAGAAGGTAAACTTATAGCACAAAATAAAAAAGCCCGCCATGATTACACAATCATTGATACGGTGGAGGCTGGCGTTGTCTTACAAGGGACAGAAATTAAATCAATTCGTAATAGTCGAGTCAATTTGAAAGATGGTTTTGTAAAAGTGCGTAACGGGGAAGCGTTTCTTTATAATGTTCATATCAGTCCATATGATCAAGGGAATATTTTTAATCATGATCCACTAAGGACTAGAAAGTTGTTACTGCATAAGAAACAAATTGCCAAATTAGCTTCTGAAACAAAAAATACAGGAATTACCATCGTTCCATTAAAAATTTATCTAAAAGATGGTTTTGCCAAAGTATTGATAGGTCTTGCTAAAGGGAAAAGAGAATACGACAAACGAGAGACTTTGCGTCGTAAGGATCAAGAAAGGCAGATTAGCCGTGTAATGAAAAATTTTCAATAGTTTTTGTGAATTTTTACTACTGAGGGCTTTAAATTCTTTAAATTCTTTTAATTGTTTGATAGCATTACGTTGAAAGCGCAAAGTTTTTTGGTACTACTTCACATTATATAAATTTCATTGAACAGATTGACAAATATGTCTAAATTTTTTTGAAAATATTTTGAAATTTTCTATAAGTGGTGGTATGATACCGTTGTCGCTAAGAATGATTAAAATATCACAAGATCATCGTTGGTTTGATCTATGTCGAAAAGAGGTGAGACCGTTTGGAAGAACAATCTTTATTGTTTCATATCGGACCATTATGGTTTGATGGGACTATTTTGATTATGACGATAATCACTTGTTTATTAGTGTTTCTTATTGTATTTCTATGCACAAGAAATTTAAAGCTAAAGCCGACTGGTAAACAAAATTTTATCGAATGGATCATTGAATTTGTCCGGAAAATCGTCGGTGATAATTTACCAGGTAAAGATGTCAGTACGTATCATTTGATTGCAGTAACGATGTTTTTATTTATTTTTATCGCTAATGAAATTGGATTAGTAACCAAAATAGTTGTTGAAAAGGATGTAACTCTTTGGAAGTCACCAACTGCTAATCCGGCTGTAACTCTGACACTAGCTTTAATGGCAATCGTCATGACACACTTTTTTGGTGTCAAAAAGTTAGGTTTTAAAGGCTATTTAGTAAATGCCTATTTGAAACCAGTAGGCTTTTTATTACCTATTAAGATTATCGAAGAGTTTACGAATATCATCACACTAGGATTACGTCTATATGGTAATATTTTTGCTGGTGAAGTTTTGTTAGGGTTGATTGCAAAAATGCTAATTGCCATGGGATGGTGGTCGTTACCTATCGTTATACCACTTGAGATGATCTGGATTGCCTTTTCATTGTTCATTGGAGCAATTCAAGCGTATGTATTTGTCACCTTGTTTATGGTATTTTTAAGTCACAAAGTTGTCGAAGAACATTAAAAAAAGTAAGAACTTATTAGGAGGAAAACAACATGAATTTTATCGCAGCAGGATTAGCAATTATTGGAGCAGCAATTGGAGCAGGGTATGGTAATGGTCAAGTAATTTCAAAAACGATTGAATCAATGGCTCGTCAACCTGAAATGTCAGGACAACTTCGTTCAACAATGTTTATCGGTGTTGCACTTGTTGAAGCTGTGCCAATTTTGGGCGTTGTTATTGCCTTATTATTGGTATTCAGATAATTAAATCAAAGTATGATGGATTTGTAATTTTTTGATTGCAGCCATGAAAGGAAGTTGCGCGATGCTTAATCAATTAGTACTAGCAGCAGCAGTAAAAAATACCACCTGGGGCAATATGATTGTCGTAAGTGGAGCTATGCTAATTCTACTGTTGCTTTTAAAACATTTTGCTTGGGGTTCAGTTAGCGACATGTTAAAAAAACGCGAGGAAAAGATTGCCAATGATATTGATTCTGCAGAACAATCTCGCGAAAAAGCAGCTGCGCTAGAAAAAGAAAGACAAAGTCAGTTGATGAATTCTCGTTCGGAAGCTGCTTCAATTATTCAAAATGCTAAAGATAGTGGAGAAGTTACCCGCCAATCAATCGTTGCTGATGCGAAGGATGAGGTTTCCCGATTAAAAGCAAAAGCACAATCTGATATTTCTATTGAAAAAGATGCAGCATTTACTGAGGTGAAGGATGAGGTTGCCGCTCTTTCATTACAAATTGCGGAAAAAATTCTTGGAAAAGAATTATCTCCAGAAGCCCATACCTCACTAATAAATGAATACATTGAAGATTTAGGAAAAAAAGATGAAGATTGATAAAGCCACCGTTGGTAAGCGTTATGCAAAAGCCCTCTTTGAATTGGCGGTTGAAGAAGGAAAGATGGATGAAATTTATCAAGATTTGCTCAGCTTACGAACCATTTATCAAGAAATTCCAACTTTAGGGGAGTTACTAAGCGATGTCCGTTTAGATAAAAATGAAAAAAGACAGCTGATGGATACATTAATAAAACCTTTTTCTGGCTTGATGGAACGTTTTTTAGAAATAGTATTTGAATACAATCGGATGGATGATTTTTTATTGATTGCCGCTGAATATGAACGTCGTCATGATGACAAGAAGGGCCTTGTCATTGGTACGGTCACAACGGCTGTAGCATTGAATAATCAACAAAAAGAGGCACTTGAAAACAAAACGGCTTCCCTTTTGAATTATCAAGATGCAAAGTTAGAAGAAAAAATTGATCCTACTATTATCGGCGGTGTGATTGTCGAAGCCAACCATCAAGTGATTGATGGTAGTGTAAAAAGTCGATTAGATTATCTCCGATCAAAATTAGCGAGATAAACAAGGGATGAGAGGTGAACCGAATGGCTATCAAAGCAGAAGAAATCAGTGCCTTGATTAAAGAACAAATAAAAAATTATAAAAATGAACTTTCCGTTGAAGAAATCGGAACAGTAACATATGTTGGGGATGGAATTGCCCGAGCACACGGTTTAGAAAATGCCATGAGTGGAGAATTACTTGAGTTCTCAAATGGTTCTTTTGGTATGGCTCAAAATTTAGAATCAAATGACGTCGGAATTATTATTTTGGGAGAATTTGAATCCATTCGTGAAGGCGACAAAGTGAAACGAACGGGTAAAATTATGGAAGTTCCTGTTGGCGAAACATTAATTGGTCGTGTTGTGAACCCTCTAGGTCAACCAATCGATGGTTTAGGAGAAATTAAGACGGATAAGAGCCGTCCAGTAGAAGCTCCAGCACCTGGAGTTATGCAGCGAAAATCGGTTCACGAACCTATGCAAACAGGGCTAAAAGCGATTGATGCATTAGTTCCAATTGGTCGTGGCCAACGGGAACTTGTTATTGGAGATCGGAAAACCGGAAAAACTTCTATCGCAATTGATGCAATTATTAACCAAAAGGGACAAGATATGATTTGTATCTATGTTGCAATTGGACAAAAGGATTCAACTGTTCGAACACAAGTGGAAACATTGCGTCGTTTTGGCGCATTGGATTATACAATTGTTGTTTCAGCGGGTGCTTCACAGCCTGCACCAATGCTATACATTGCTCCATATGCGGGTGCGGCAATGGGTGAAGAATTTATGTACAATGGCAAACATGTCTTAATTGTATATGATGATTTATCAAAACAAGCGGTTGCTTATCGTGAACTTTCTTTGCTACTTCGTCGGCCACCAGGTCGTGAAGCTTATCCTGGTGATGTCTTTTATTTGCATTCACGTTTATTAGAACGTGCAGCAAAACTTAGTGATGAACTAGGTGGAGGTTCAATGACCGCTCTTCCATTTGTTGAAACACAAGCAGGCGATATTTCGGCCTATATTCCAACAAATGTTATTTCGATTACCGATGGACAAATTTTCTTGGAAAGTGATTTATTCTATTCAGGAATTCGTCCAGCCGTTGATGCCGGCCTATCTGTTTCCCGTGTTGGTGGTTCAGCGCAAATCAAAGCAATGAAAAAAGTAGCTGGAACGTTACGTTTAGATTTGGCTAGTTACCGCGAATTAGAAGCATTTACTCAATTTGGGTCTGATTTAGATGCAGCAACGCAAGCAAAACTAAATCGTGGTCGAAGAACAGTAGAAATATTAAAACAAAAGCTACATTCTCCGTTAGCAGTTGAAAAGCAAGTAGTAAGTTTATATGCACTAACCCATGGATTCATAGATAGTATTCCAGTTGAAAAAGTTCTTGATTTTGAAGCACAATTATTTGATTATATTGAAGCAAATCAACCAGCTATATTTGAAACAATTCGTTCGACGAAGGATTTGCCATCAGAAGATGATCTAAATAAGGTAATTAAAGATTGCAAAGAACTTTTTGCTGCTTCATTAAACCAACCAATTTCATCAGCCGAAGACAAACTGTCAACTATTGAAAATGCATAAGTGTAAGGAAGAGGTGAAGCGCAATGGGAGCTTCTTTAAATGAGATAAAGCAGCGAATTGCTTCCACTAAGAAAACCAGCCAAATCACCAAAGCCATGCAAATGGTCTCGGCTGCAAAGCTAACGAAATCTGAAGCGCACTCTAGACAATTTCAGGTCTACGCTTCAAAAGTTCGGGAAATTGTAACACATTTAGCAGCACAACAATTGACAGACCTTGCTAGTTCACAAGATATCAAGAAGGGAATCAATTACAATAGTATGTTGCTCAGCCGCCCCGTGAAAAAAACTGGCTATATTGTCATTACATCTGATGGTGGTTTAGTTGGAGGATACAATAGCTCAATTTTGAAGCAAATGATGAATATGATTAATGAAGATCATCAAAATGCCAATGAATACGTCATGATTGCTATTGGTGGAACAGGTGCAGATTTTTTCAAAGCTAGGGGGATTCATCTTGCTTATGAACTACGAAATTTATCTGATCAACCTAGTTTCGAAGAGGTAAGAAAAATTGTAAATATGGCGACTTCGATGTATCAAACAGAAGTTTTTGACGAACTCTATGTTTGTTACAATCACCACGTCAATTCTCTAACAAGCCAATTTCGAATTGAAAAAATGTTACCAATTACTGATTTGGATCCAAGCGAAGCCAAAAAATACGAACAAGAGTATTTATTTGAACCTTCAAGGGAGGCCATTTTGGATCAATTGTTACCCCAATACGCAGAAAGTTTAATTTATGGAGCAATTGTGGATGCGAAAACAGCTGAACATGCAGCAGGGATGACTGCGATGAAAACAGCAACGGATAATGCCAAACATATTATTGATGATTTGACGATTAGCTACAATCGTGCGCGTCAAGGGGCAATTACCCAAGAAATTACCGAAATTGTTGGTGGTGCTGCTGCACTCGAATGATTTTCGTGAATGAATGGAGGAAAATAAATGAGTTCAGGCAAAATTGTCCAAGTAATTGGACCCGTTGTTGACGTTGAATTCTCATTAGATGAGTCATTACCAGATATCAACAATGCACTTGTTGTCTATAAAAATGATGCGAATAAAACAAAGGTTGTTTTGGAAGCAGCATTAGAGTTAGGAGACGGTGTTATACGGGCAATTGCAATGGAGTCAACAGATGGACTACAACGAGGAATGGAAGTTGTTGACACGAGTAAGTCTATCTCTGTCCCAGTTGGGAAGGAGACATTGGGTCGCGTATTTAACGTCTTAGGAGAAACGATCGATTTACAAGAACCTTTTCCGAAAGATGCCAGCCGTAGTGGCATTCATAAACCAGCACCAAACTTTGATGAATTGAGTACAAGTACAGAAATATTGGAAACTGGAATTAAAGTTATCGATTTACTAGCACCGTACTTAAAAGGTGGGAAAGTTGGCTTATTTGGTGGTGCTGGAGTAGGAAAAACAGTATTGATTCAAGAATTAATTCATAATATTGCTCAAGAACACGGAGGTATTTCAGTCTTTACCGGTGTTGGAGAACGTACTCGTGAAGGGAATGACCTTTATAACGAAATGCGTGAATCTGGTGTAATCGAAAAGACCGCCATGGTGTTTGGGCAAATGAATGAGCCACCAGGTGCTCGGATGCGTGTTGCCTTAACAGGATTGACAATTGCTGAGTATTTTCGAGATGTAGAAGGACAGGACGTTCTTTTATTTATTGATAATATTTTCCGCTTTACTCAAGCTGGTTCAGAAGTGTCTGCTTTATTAGGACGGATGCCTTCTGCTGTTGGTTACCAACCTACATTGGCAACTGAAATGGGTCAATTGCAAGAACGAATCACATCAACGAAAAAAGGTTCAGTTACCTCTATTCAAGCAATTTATGTTCCTGCCGATGACTATACTGACCCGGCGCCAGCAACGGCATTTGCCCATTTGGATGCAACAACCAACTTGGAAAGAAAATTAACAGAACAAGGTATCTATCCTGCTGTGGATCCACTTGCGTCTTCTTCAAGTGCATTGGCACCAGAAATTGTGGGTGAAGAACATTATCAAGTTGCGACAGAAGTTCAACATACCTTGCAACGTTATCGCGAACTCCAGGATATTATTGCAATTTTGGGTATGGATGAATTATCTGAAGATGAAAAAGTGCTTGTCTCTAGAGCTAGAAGAATCCAATTTTTCTTGTCACAAAACTTCCACGTAGCTGAACAATTTACTGGGCAACCAGGTTCATATGTGCCTGTTTCAGAAACCATTCAAGGATTTAAAGATATCCTAGATGGTAAATATGATGATTTGCCTGAAGAAGCTTTTCGTAGTGTCGGAAGAATTGAAGAGGCTGTTGAAAAAGCTAAAAAACTAGGCTATTAGAAAGAGGTGTACCATGGGTCAATACTTAACTGTAAATGTGGTAACGCCAAACGGACTTGTCTATGATCATCATGCTTCAATAGTCGTAGCGAAAACAACGGATGGTGAATTGGGAATTCTCCCAAATCATATTCCAGTTATTGCACCACTTTTAATAGATGAAGTCAAAGTCGGTCGCAATGATGCGGATGGACATGTTGATTGGATTGCTGTTAATGGTGGCATTATGGAAGTTCGGGATAGCATCGTTTCAATTGTAGCAGATAGTGCAGAGCGTGAACGTGACATTGATGTATCTCGTGCAGAACGAGCAAAACTTCGTGCAGAACGTATGATTGAGGAAGCAAAACAAAAAGATGACGTAGATGAACTCCGACGCGCAACGGTTGCTCTACATAGAGCAATCAATCGGATTAACGTCTCAAAGCATGCTTAAATTTCAAAAGAGAAGTCTCTATTTTTGTTAGAGGCTTCTTTTATTTGATAAAATTGTTGCGCACAAGATATTTTTTTAATGGTCGGTTTTATGGTATTATGTTGCTATGGGTTTTTGTCAGAGAGGATGTGAAGTCGGTGCAAGTATATGGAATAGATGTAATTATTCGTATATGCAGTCATTTAGCCTTTATTTATTTAACCTTTTGGAGTTTGAAGGCCCTTCGATTGGAAGTGTTTTTTCAGTCGTTACAAACACCGCAAATTCGAACGATAATTTTGCTACTCTCAATTTCAATTGGGTACACAGCTAGCAATTTTTTTTTAGAATTAATCGTGTTAAGTAAGAATTTATTTTTAAGCGGAATTTAATCGAACAATTGAAGATTTGGGCAAGCCTGATTCACTTTGGAGGGAACAATAATGGATGAAATTATCGTTAAAGGCGGTAATCAGTTAAAGGGTACAGTTAAAATTGAAGGGGCAAAAAATGCGGTTTTACCGATACTTGCCGCTAGTTTATTGGCAGATGATGGCGTGACAATCTTACATAATGTACCAATACTATCGGATGTATTTACAATGAATGAAGTAATCCGACAATTAAATGCAGAAGTATTATTTGAGGAACAGAATAATAAAGTCATGATAGATGCTACCGATGAGTTAAAAAGTGAAGCTCCTTACGAGTATGTGAGTAAAATGCGAGCATCCATTGTTGTTATGGGGCCACTATTAGCTAGAAAAGGCCATGCAAAAGTGGCGATGCCCGGAGGTTGTGCAATCGGCAAACGTCCTATTGATTTACATTTAAAGGGATTCCAGGCATTGGGTGCTAAAATTATTCAAAAGGATGGTTACATCGAAGCATTTGCAGATCAGTTGATTGGTGCGAATATTTATCTAGATTTCCCAAGTGTGGGGGCAACTCAAAATATTATGATGGCTGCAGTGAAAGCTAAAGGAACGACTGTGATAAGCAATGTTGCTCGCGAGCCAGAAATTGTTGACTTAGCCAATATATTGAATAAAATGGGTGCAAAAATTTTTGGTGTTGGTACGGAAACAATGCGTATCGAAGGTGTCGATAAGCTGCATGCAGTAGAACATGCCATTGTACAAGATCGTATTGAAGCTGGAACATTTATGGTTGCGGCTGCAATGACACAGGGAGATGTTCTCATTGAGAACGCAATAGTCGAACACAATCGACCATTATTATCAAAATTAGCTGAGATGGGTGCAAAAATTTCTGAGAATGAAAGAGGAGTTCATATTATTGGTCCTGAAATCCTTAAGGCAACGGATATTAAGACGATGCCACATCCAGGATTCCCTACAGATATGCAAGCGCAAATGACTGCAATTCAAATGCTTGCTCAAGGAAGAAGCGTCATTACTGAGACGGTTTTTGAGAACCGTTTTCAACATTTGGAAGAAATGATGCGCATGAATGCAAATGTAAAAATTGATGGAAATGTTGCAATTATTGATGGACCCAACCAACTTCAAGGAGCAATTGTTTATGCAACAGATCTTCGCGCAGCTGCGGCGTTAATCTTAGTTGGTTTATGCGCAGATGGGATAACTAGAGTGAGAAATTTAAAATATTTAGATAGAGGTTATTATCAATTTCATAAAAAATTACAACATTTAGGCGCAAAGATTGAACGAATTTCTGATAGTACAGATCAGAAGGTTTCGGCTCTCTCATTTAATTAGGATGTGATTAGGATGAAAAACACTTCAACAATTCTTATGTCTCTTTTTAAAGTGTTACTAGTTATTCTGCTTGCAATGTTGCTCTTTCTTGCCGGTTTAATGGTTGGTTATGGATATATTGGAGAAGGCAAACCAACAGGGATTTTTAGTGGAGAATTATGGCAACACATCTTTCAATTTTTCTTATAGAGGGATATCGATGTTTTTTGAACAGTGAGGTTAAAGAATGAAAAAAGTAGTTATTTGGTTAGTCAGAGGATATCAGCGTTTTATTTCTCCTCTATTTCCACCAAGTTGCCGCTATTATCCAACGTGCTCTAATTATATGATTCAGGCAGTAACTGTTCATGGGTTTTTTAAAGGGACGCTTATGGGGGTGTCGAGAATTTTTCGTTGCCATCCTTTTGTTCATGGAGGGCTTGATTACGTGCCTCTACATTTCTCACTTGCAAGGAATAAAAAAGATAAAATTCAACCAAATTATCAAGAAAATAGTAAGCGAAAACATCATTAGAAATGGTGTTTTCTTTTTTTTTTTGGAAAAAATTCACAAAAATGAAAAGGGATAATTTAATAAAGTTTTCTATGACAGAATAAATAAAATATTCTGAAAATTTATTGACATTTGTTACTTTTTTAGGTATATTATGATTCATATTCAGGGGAAATTAAGGGAGGAAATACAATGAAGAAGAAGTTGGCTTTTTTGTTTGCAAGTTTGTTCTTATTGAGTGCTTGTAGCGCTAGTCCGACAGGCAAGTCGGGTGGATCAGCAGACGGAGGAAACAAACAAACAGGAGATACAATCAAAATTGGTGTTAACTTAGAACTGTCAGGTAAAGTTGCGGGTTATGGCTCACAAGAAAAAGACGGTATTGAACTAGCTGTAGAGCAAATTAATAAAGATGGCGGTATTCTTGGCAAAAAAGTGAAATTAGTTGTCAAAGATAATAAGTCTGATAACAATGAAGCTGCCACTGCTGCAGCTAACTTAGCTACAAATGATAAGGTTGTAGCTATTATTGGACCGGCTACATCAGGTGCGTCAAAAGCTGTCATTCCTAATATCACGAAAGCTCAAGTACCATTCATTACTCCTTCTGGAACAGATGATTCTGTTACAATGAATAATGGAAAAGTACAAGAGTATGTCTTCCGTTCTAGTTTCCAAGATAGCTTCCAAGGAAAAGTTTTGGCCCAATATGCAACAGATAAATTGGACTCTAAGAAAGTAGCCATCTTAGGAGATAATTCAAGCGATTATGCAATTGGTTTAACCAAAGCATTTAAATCTGAATACAAAGGTGATGTTGCTATTGAAGAAAACTTTACTAGTGGTGATAAGGATTTCCAAGCAGTATTAACAAAAATTAAGAATTCAGATTTTGATGTTTTGTACGTTCCGGGATATTATGAAGAAGCAGGGCTAATCATTAAACAAGCTCGAGAAATGGGAATTACCCAACCAATTCTTGGCGCGGATGGTTTTGGAGATGAAAAAATTGTTCAATTGGCTGGTGCAAGCAATGTCAGTGATGTTTACTATACTGGACATTTCTCAATCTTAGCTCCAGCAAATGACACGGTCCAACCTTTTATTGACGCATTTAAAGAAAAATATGGTACAGAACCTTCAACATTCAATGCGCTAGCTTATGATGCAATGAATATGATTAAACAAGCGATAACAGATCAAAAATCAGCTGATTCAGCTGCTATTACAAAAGGTCTTGCAAATTTGAAAAACTTCGAGGGTGTAACTGGTAATATTTCAATTGATAAAGATCACAATCCTGAAAAATCTGTGGTAGTTATTAAGTATACTGATGGAAAAGAAAGCTCAGCAGAGACGGTCAATCCATAAGTAAGTGAGTAGCGGGGCTGGGGCAAAATCTTAGTGGTTTTGTCGTAGCCCTTTTCTTGACAATAAAAAAATGGAAGTGATGAGATGGAAGTATTAATACAACAAGTCATAAACGGGCTTTTTCTCGGTAGTATTTACGCGTTAATGGCTCTAGGATATACAATGGTTTACGGCATCATCAAATTAATTAATTTTGCGCATGGTGAGATTTACATGATAGGTAGTTTCATTGGATATTTCTTAATCAAACAATTAGGTTTTGGTTTTTTCCCTTCGATGTTAATCGCAATGATTGGTTGTGCAATTTTAGGTGTGGTTATTGAATTTCTGGCTTATCGTCCTCTAAGAAAATCAACACGAATCTCCGCATTAATTACAGCTATTGGTGTTTCATATTTATTGCAAAATGTGATGATTTATTTCTTTAAACCAGATACCCGTCCATTTCCACAGGTCATCACACGCCATAATTACCAACTTGGGTTTATCTCTGTGAGCAACATACAGTTATTGATTCTTGGTGTATCACTTTTATTGATGGTATTGTTGCAGTTAATCATTCAAAAAACAAGAATGGGTAAAGCAATGCGTGCAGTGAGTGTGGATACGGATGCGGCTCAATTGATGGGAATCAATGTGAACCGGACCATTTCATTTACATTTGCTCTTGGTTCCGCATTAGCGGCTGCAGGAGGAATGTTGATTGGGTTGTACTATAATTCCATTGATCCTATGATGGGGGTTGTACCAGGTTTGAAATCTTTTGTTGCGGCTGTTTTGGGTGGCATAGGTGTTATACCAGGAGCTGCTATTGGGGGATTTGTTATTGGACTCATTGAAACAATCTCTACTGCTTTGGGATTTTCCGACTACAAAGATGCGTTGGTTTATGTAGTACTCATTATCATTTTACTTGTTCGACCAGCTGGCATTTTAGGAAAAAATATTAAAGAGAAAGTGTAGGTGGCATAAATGAAAAAGAATTTGAAGTACAACATTACATGGTTGCTACTTACATTGATTATCTATTTTGTGTTATTTGGCTTGTATAGTGGTGGTTTTATTAATATTTTTACGGATGCGATTATTGTTAATATTGGAATTAATATTATCTTGGCGGTTAGCTTAAACTTGATTATTGGCTTTTCAGGTCAATTCTCATTAGGTCATGCTGGTTTTATGGCCATAGGGGCATATGCGAGCGCAATTATCACAACGAAAAATCCTACTTTTGGTGGTTTTCTTTTATCGATTATCGTAGGGATGCTATTTGCAGGAATTGTAGCGTTTGTTGTCGGAACACCAACATTGCGATTAAAAGGGGACTATCTTGCTATTGCAACCTTGGGGATTTCAGAAATCATCCGGATTTTGATTGTCAATAATAGTTGGCTTACGAATGGTCCTTCAGGTATTTTTGGGATTCCTGAGTTTAGTAACTGGCAGTTGGTGTTTATTTTTGCAGCGTTGACGGTTGTTTTTGTCTCCAATTTTATTAATAGTGGTGGTGGACGTGCTACCCTTTCAGTGAGAGAAGATGAAATTGCTGCTGAATCAATGGGAGTGAATACGACCAAATACAAAGTGATTGCGTTTGTTTTCGGAGGCATGCTAGCGAGTCTGGCAGGAACGTTGTATGCAAGTTATCAACAATCCGTTTTCCCTAGTGACTATACTTTTAACAAATCCATCGATATCCTTATTATTGCCGTGTTTGGTGGCCTAGGGAGTACGACAGGATCCGTTTTAGCAGCAATTGTGCTAGGTATTTTAAACATGTACTTGCAAGATTTTGGTAGCCTACGAATGATTATCTATGCGTTAGCTTTAATAGGTATCATGATTTTCAAACCAAGTGGCCTGCTCGGTACTTGGGAGTTTTCAGTAAAACGGTTGTTCAATCGTTTTAGTAAGAAGGAGGGAGATTTAGATGGCACTTCTAACAGTAAATAATTTGACCAAAAATTTTGGTGGCTTGGCTGCTGTCTCCCATGTAACGATTTCAGTTGAAGAAAATGAATTGATTGGTTTAATTGGTCCGAATGGTGCAGGAAAAACAACCCTATTTAATCTTCTAACAGGAGTATATGAACCTAGTTCCGGTGATGTGTTATTAAAAGTTGGTGGCAAAGAAGAGCGGCTGAATGGTATGAAACCATACAAGGTGGCCAATTTAGGTTTATCCAGAACGTTTCAAAACATTCGTCTGTTTAAAGATTTAACTGTTTTAGATAATGTACTTGTGGCGATGAATTCAAAAAATAAAGAAGGTTTCTTTACAAGTATTTTTAGATTGCCCAAATATTATCAAACAGAAACCAAAATGTTGACGAAAGTGAAAGAACTTCTTCAAATTTTTGGACTTGATACCAAGATGAATACACTGGCAAAGAATCTTCCTTATGGAGAACAAAGAAGATTGGAAATTGTTCGAGCCTTGGCAACACAACCCAAAATTCTTTTTCTTGATGAACCAGCAGCAGGAATGAATCCACAAGAAACAGCTGAATTGACACAATTAATCCGGAAGATTCAACGTGAATTTCAAATAACGATTGTATTGATTGAACATGATATGAGTTTAGTAATGGACGTTTGTGAACGTATTTATGTCTTGGAATATGGACAAGTTATTGCTCATGGAACACCAAGTGAGATCAAAAATAATCCGAAGGTAATCCAAGCATATTTAGGGGGCGATATATAATGTTGGAGATTGAAAATTTATCTGTCCACTATGGGATGATTCAGGCTGTTCATGATGTCTCATTTCACGTCAATCAAGGAGAAATTGTATCTTTAATAGGGGCAAATGGTGCAGGAAAAACAACCATTCTAAGAACTATTTCTGGATTAACAAGGCCATCAAAAGGGAAGATTATCTTTGAAAAAAAGGAAATTGAGAAATTAGCGCCTCAAAAAATTGTTGCTTCGGGCTTATCTCAAGTACCTGAAGGGCGTCACGTTTTTCCAGGATTAACGGTACAGGAAAACCTGGAAATGGGTGCTTTTTTACGAAAAGATAAGCAGGTAAAGCAAGATTATGAACAAGTTTTTAATAAGTTTCCAGTTTTAAAGGAACGAAAAAATCAAGATGCGGCAACTTTATCAGGAGGGGAACAGCAAATGTTGGCAATGGGGCGAGCGCTGATGTCAAAACCCAAACTACTCCTACTAGATGAACCTTCCATGGGACTAGCCCCTATTTTTATAAGGGAAATTTTTTCCATTATTCAAGAAATACAAAAACAAGGAACAACTATTTTATTAATTGAACAGAATGCAAAAATGGCACTATCAATTGCTAATCGAGGCTATGTCTTAGAGACTGGGAAAATAGTACTTGAAGGAACAGGCCAAGAACTGTTAGCGAGTGAGGCCGTGAAGAAAGCATACTTGGGAGGATAAAACCATGAGTGTTAGTGATTTTATGACAAAAAAAGTTGTGACCGTAACACCATCAACACCGGTGTTTGATGCAATTGATTTAATGAAAGCAAATGGCATTCACCGTTTGCCAGTGTTAGAAGGCGATCATTTGGTAGGACTCATTACTGAAGGAGTTATTCAAGCGGCGTTACCTTCTAAGGCAACAACTTTGAGTGTGTATGAATTAAACTATTTAATCAACAAAACAAAAGTAGAAGATATTATGATTAAGGACGTCTTGACCATTCAACCGAATGCGTTATTAGAAGATGCAATTGCAAAAATGCGTGCGAATAGCATTGCGGTTTTACCAGTAATGGATGAAGGTAATTTAGTTGGGATTATTACCAACAATGATATTTTTGACGCATTTTTGAAGATAACTGGCTATCATGAAGGTGGAACAAGAATCAGTGTGAATATTGCGAAAGATCGGTCAGGGGTGATTGCTGACTTGGCTAAAATCTTAGCTGATCACGAAATGAGCATTTCAACAATTGTTGTGAACAGAAAAGTTGACGGCACGATAGTAGAATTTCAAGTTGTTTCAAAACAAGTGGCAGAAATTCGGCAATTATTTGAGCAAGCTGGTTACCAAGTGGTGGATGCTGTTTTAACGAATATTTGATAAAGCATAATCAAGGTGGCTGTAAAAATGGTCACCTGTTTTTTTTATGAATGATATATGCTAAAATATTTGTGAGGTGGGAAAATGCGAAAAAATAAAGATACAGAAATTCGATTTGAGGAAACAACAAAAGAATTAAAAGGCAAAAGTTATGATGTAGGGGAACTTTACTTAGGAAAAAAGAAGATTGGTGAAATTTTGGTGTACACACCAAAAGATTTTCAGGTATTTATTGGTGAAGATAATTGTGGAAGTGCAAAAAGTATGGATGATGCCTTAGAATTATTTATTCGTCAATGGAATTTACAAGATTAAAAAAATTGATATTCTACTTGCAATGCGTTATATAATGTTGTATTATAACGAAGTCGGGTTATTCAGACAACATTGGAGGAGTAGCGAAGTGGCTAAACGCGGCGGACTGTAAATCCGTTCCTTTCGGTTCAGTGGTTCGAATCCACTCTCCTCCACCATTGGGGTATAGCCAAGCGGTAAGGCAAGGGACTTTGACTCCCTCATGCGTTGGTTCGAATCCAGCTACCCCAGTCTTGCAAATAAAGGGAGTATCGAAATTTCGATGCTCCCTTTATTTTTGGTAAAAATGTTATTTTAAAGGAGGATTACTATGAAAATTAGTAAAAAAGTCAAATTGGCTATTCGCGAAGCTGCACTGGAAGTTTATGATTTATCAAAAAAGGATTTTGAAGAATCCAAACAAAAAATGGGCTTCAAAACGAAACAGGGAAAGTCACAAGCTACTCAACAAAAAATTAAATGGCATGCGAAAAATAAATAGAAGAAGTTCATTTGTTGCAGAAATTAGGGAGATAGAGTATGGCTGAGCAAACACCTATTTACATTCAAATACATGACGAAATGAAACGTAAAATAGAAGAAAACATATGGAAGATAGGAGACCGCATTCCCTCAGAACGTGAGTTATCAATTCAGTTTGGCGTTAGTCGGATGACTCTTCGACAAGCAATTCAAAATCTATCCGATGAAGGTATCTTAGAAAGAAAAGTTGGTTCGGGAACGTATGTAGCAAATCAAAAAGTACAAGAAAAAATGACGGGAACAACGAGCTTTACGGAGATTATGTTATCGCAAGGGAGAACTCCTTCTAGTAAAGTAACCTCTTATTTTGTTACTTCTCCTAGTTCAAGCGAAATTGAGAAGTTACGGTTGCATGAAAAGCAACAGGTATTACGGATGGAAAGAATTCGTTATGCTGATGGTGTTCCAATCTGTTTTGAGATAGCCTCAATACCCGAGTATCTGATTAATCACTTTACAAAAGAGGCGATTACGACTTCTTTCTATCGAATTTTAGAAGATGAAGGGTATAAAATAGGAAGAGCAAATCAGACAATTTCTGCAACTATTGCTTCTGAAAAAATTGCTGATTTTTTAAATATTAAACGTGGTGAGGCTGTTTTACGTTTGCGACAAACCTCTTTTTTTGAAGATGGTACACCGTTTGAATATGTGCGTACCCAATATGTCGGTTCACGATTTGAGTTTTATTTGGAGAAATAATCTATCTGCTATTCGTTGCCTCAATCGGATATTCATAGTATTTTCTCGGTCCATCTTCGAACTGAATGTTATTGTTTAGTAATTCAATAAGTTCCTTTTTTATCACAGGTAGCTGATCAGATGCAATGGTAAGTGCAACTTTATCAGAGAAATCGGTCGAAATAACTTTAATTTGTTTGCTTTGAAAAAAATAATTGATTTGATTTAAATAGGAATAGTCAACAAAAGCAGTGGCAGTATATTCTAAACGTCGTTGGACGAGTCCCGCTTTAGTTAAAGTAGAGGTTGTTGCATGTGCATAGGCGCGCAGTAACCCCCCTGTTCCTAATTTTGTACCACCAAAATAGCGCGTAACAATTGCGAGTGTATTTTTAACTTGTTGTGCTTTTAATACTTCTAAAATGGGGACACCAGCCGTTCCACTAGGTTCACCATCGTCACTTGAACGATGAATTTCGGGCGTTTCGCCTACAATGAAAGCATAGCAATTGTGGTTTGCTTTTGTGTGCATTTTTTTAGTAGTTGAAATGATTTCTCGAGCTTCTTCTTCATTAGTGACTCGATGAAGTGCGCAAATAAAGCGTGATTTTTTGATAATTTGTTCAGTTGTTTCATCTTTTGCAATCGTAATGTAAGTCTGGTTCAAATAATTCCCTCCTTTTCAAGTAAGTATAGACAATCATTTTGTTGTTTTCAACTTGATTGGGAGAGATTGAGGATTATTGGTCTTGAGAAGGTGGCGATAAAATGGAGAGAAAAAAGAAATACGATGTCATTACCCATTATTTAAAAAACAATGGAGGGAGTCAAGTTACATTAACTTTTACTCAATTTGATGAGCTTCTTTTTCCTTCGGCGGGATTGCCTAAAACCGCCCGATCCTCAACTGAATGGTGGGCCAATGATTATCGTCACCCGGAAAATGGGGCGTATGCGTGGTTAAATGCCAATTATGAGGTGATACACATTAATTTGAGCAAAGAATATGTCGTGTTTGTCCCTTTATTAAAATCAAATTCAATTTTTTTAGAAAAATGAAACTATAAATGAAAAGGAGTAAAAAATTTGAAGAGGATGATGTTGGTTTGCAGTACAGGTTTGACCACGGATATTTTGGTTACGAAAATTGTGAAGACCATTTTTTCAAATAACCTGGGGATCGATGTTTTGGCAATCAATGCGCATCAGGCAATCGATGAATACAAAAAAAGAAAACCCGATATCGTTTTACTCAGTCCTCAAGTTAGATACATGAAAAAGGATCTAGCACTTCTAACGGAGATAGACCAGATTCCTTTGGTTGTCATTGATATGAAGGATTATGGATTGTTAGATGGGGAAACTATACTTTATAAGGCAATGAAGTTATTGGGAATTTCGGCTGAAAACTAAATTTCATGAATTTTTAGCCAGTCTAGTTTTTAGAAGATGTGTTACTAGGAAATGTAAAAAGATAGCTGTTTTTTCATAATATGTAGACGAAATATGCAAGATTGTTTTTCCAAGATTCATTGGCTTGTAGAAAGGAAATCTGCGAAACTCTTTTGAAAGAAATAGATAACTGCTTAGCAAGAAAGCTCACCACCGTTCGATTATTGTTTTTTTACAGTAGAAGGACGTTAGGTGTTTTTTTTTGCGTATCTTTTAAGGGAGGGAAAAATTTTGGTAGATATTGGGAGATTAGAAGTATGTCACAAATCAGTTCTTCCATCTGGTAGCTACATGCGACTGGCATTGATAAAAGAGGGAGAATCGCTCATTTGCAATCGTTGTGGTTCAGTGTCTCATGCACAAGAATTCTATTTGCCATATAAGGGAACCTATTATTGTCCGCAGTGTATTCATTACGGAAGGCTGACGACGGAGGATTATTTAGTCTGGAACGAACAAAGTATTTATCAACCAAGAAAAATTGATTTTCAATGGAAGGGAGTCTTAACGGTTGGTCAACAAAAAGTTGCGGATCGAATTATAACAAACTATCAAAGCAGTAATGATTCATTAATTTGGGCTGTAACCGGATCTGGAAAAACCGAAATGATTTTTCCATTAATCAAACATGCGTTGAAAAGTGGTGGGAGAGTGGCAGTTTGTTCACCTAGAATTGATGTTTGTCGCGAGTTATTTCCGAGAATTGCTGAAGCCTTCCCTAATGAGCATCCATTACTTTTACATGGAAATTCAGAAGAAAACTATCGATTTTGTTTTTTAACCATTTGTACGATGCATCAATTATTGTATTTTTATCATGCGTTTGACTTGCTAATTATTGACGAGGCAGATGCATTTCCTTATGAAGGAAATACAATGTTGATGTTTGCAAGCAAGAATGCATTAAAAGAAAATGGACGCATGCTTTTCTTGACAGCAACTCCGTCTAAATTTTTACTGAATCATTTAAGAACGAATACAGAAATTCTCAAGCTACCAAGACGATACCACGGTCGGCCTTTACCTGTACCTAAATTAGTTTGGCAAAATAATTGGTCAAATTGTCAACATTTTTGGTTTAAAAGAAAACTGGTGGAATTAGTGGATAGATTAATTGATCATTCATTTGTACTTATTTTTTGCCCCAGTATTTTATATATGCACCAACTATATAAACAATTAGTGGGTATCTACGGCGAGCAAATAATGACAACCGTTCATTCGGAGGACCCAAATAGAAAAGAAAAAGTTCAACTTGCTAGAGAAAAGTCATTTAAGATTCTAATTACCAGTACCATTTTAGAACGTGGGGTGACGTTTGAGCAGGTTTCTGTTATTGTTATCGGCGCGAATCATCGCATTTATACCAAATCTTGTTTGGTTCAAATTGCTGGGCGTGTTGATCGAAAAGGAAACCAAAGAAATGGGGAAATCTATTTTATTTTTAATCGAAAAACAACTGCAATGAGAGAAGCCATATACGAGATAAAATGGATGAATCAATTAGCATTGGAGGAAAGAAGAGATGGACTGTAAGTACTGTCGAAAGCCAATTATTCGAAATTTAACAATTGTCGAATGCTTGTTACCCTTAGCAATTTATCCAGAAATTTGTGTTGAATGCCAAAAAAAATTTCAGCGAATTGATGAGAACTGTTGTCCATATTGTTCCAGACAACAATCAACCAAAATGATTTGTTCAGATTGTGAGAAATGGGCAAAATTATATCCAGAATATCACTTTCAACATACAGCCTTGTATCAGTACAATCAAGGAATGAAAGAGTGGATATACCGTTTTAAATTTTTAGGCGATATTCAGTTGGCCTCGACCTTTTCCAAGGAGTTAAATAAAGCAATTCATAAGCAAAAGGTAGACATTGTATGTCCAATCCCCCTATCAAATAAAAGAAAACAAGAGCGGGGGTATAACCAAGTGGAGGAAATATTGAAAGCGGCGAAAGTACCGTACCAATTATTATTGAGTAAAAGAGATGACCTTTCACCCCAAAGTGAAAAAACGAAAGAAGAACGCCTAAAAATGAGTCAACCTTTTGAACTTTCATGGACAGATAAAATGACCGATTGTTCAATTTTAATTGTTGATGATGTTTATACAACTGGTCGAACAATGTTGCATGCAATTGACTGTTTTAAAGAGCTGACTAGGGTGAAAATAAAAACATTCTCATTGGCACGATAGACTTTTTCAATTTGTTAACGATTTCTTTTACTTTTCTTATTCTTTTGGTTATACTATTAGTGTAGAAAGAAATAAGAGTGGTCCTTTATTTCTTTTGAATTGGTAGATGAAAGGGGCAATTGTTATGTTTAAGTATAATGTTCGTGGAGAAAATATCGAGGTTACAGAAGCAATCAGAGATTACGTAGTCAAAAAAGTTGGCAAGTTAGAACGCTACTTTAGTGATGTACCAGATGCGACTGCACACGTAAACCTAAAAGTGTATTCTGACAAAACGGCAAAAGTCGAAGTAACGATTCCACTTCCATATCTTGTATTAAGAGCTGAAGAAACTTCTCCAGATTTGTATGCAAGTGTTGATTTGGTAGTTGATAAACTAGAACGCCAAATACGAAAATTTAAAACAAAAATTAACCGGAAATCTCGTGAGGTAGTTATTCCTGATAATATTGCAATTCCTCCATTTGAAAAAGAGGAAGAAGTAGCTGAGTTGGAAATCGTCCGTACAAAGAGACTTTCATTGAAACCAATGGATAGTGAAGAAGCTGTCTTGCAAATGAATATGTTGGGTCATAATTTCTTTATCTTTGAAGATGCAGAATCAAATGGAACAAGTATTGTGTATCGTCGGAAAGATGGAAAGTATGGGTTGATTGAAACAAATTAATCATTTTGATTCTAAAAAGGCACTCCTAGTTGTCATTGGGGTGCCTTTTTTTGATTATCCGTAACTTAATCGATAGAAAATATTTCAATTCTTGACAAGTAATGATAAAATGGTTTGGAGACTTTCATATGAATTTGAAAAAGGATTGAAGGAGAATTATATACGAATGGCCAATTTGTTAAAAACAATTATTGAAAATGATAAAAAAGAACTTCGAAGATTAGACCATATTGCCAAAAAAGTTGAGGCCTTTGCTGATCAAATGGCTGCTTTAAGTGATGAACAACTCCAGGCAAAAACGAATGAATTTCGGGACCGTTTCAATGCGGGAGAAACATTGGACCAACTATTACCAGAAGCTTTTGCAGTTGTGCGAGAAGCAGCGAAACGTGTACTGGGACTATATCCATATCATGTGCAATTAATGGGTGGGATTGTGTTGCATGATGGTAACATCCCCGAAATGCGTACTGGTGAAGGAAAAACGTTGACAGCTACTATGCCGGTTTATCTAAATGCTTTATCCGGAAAGGGAGTGCACGTTGTCACTGTAAATGAATATTTAGCAACACGTGACTCTACTGAAATGGGTGAGTTATATAATTTCTTGGGGATGACGGTTGGACTAAACATTAATTCATTGTCTTCTGAAGAAAAAAGAGCTGCTTATGCATGTGACATTACTTATAGCACAAATAATGAACTTGGGTTTGACTATTTACGTGACAATATGGTTGTTTATCGTCATCAGATGGTTCAAAGACCGTTGAATTATGCGATTGTCGATGAAGTGGACTCAATTTTAATCGACGAAGCACGGACACCACTTATCATATCTGGACAAGCTGAGAAATCGACGGCTTTATATATTCGTGCGGATAACTTTGTCAAGAAACTCAAAGAAGAAGATGATTACAAAATCGACTTGCAATCAAAAACAATTGGGTTTACTGAATTAGGAATTGAAAAAGCAGAAGAGAACTTTGGTTTGACCAATTTGTATGATATCGAGAATACAGCGTTGACACACCATCTTGATCAAGCTTTGCGTGCAAACTACATTATGATTCGTGATATTGACTATGTGGTGCAGGAAAATAAAGTTTTAATTGTTGACCAATTTACTGGTCGTATTATGGATGGTCGTCGTTATTCTGACGGCTTACACCAAGCAATCGAAGCCAAAGAAGGCGTTGAGATTGAAGATGAAACCAAGACAATGGCAACCATTACGTTCCAGAATTTTTTCAGAATGTATAAAAAGCTAGCTGGGATGACCGGTACAGCGAAAACAGAGGAAGAAGAATTCCGGGAAATTTATAATATTCAAGTTATTCAAATCCCGACCAATCGGCCTGTTATTCGTGATGATCGAGCAGATTTACTTTATCCAACTTTAGAAAGTAAATTCAAAGCGGTTGTTCAAGATATTAAAGAACGTTATCGAAAAGGACAACCTATATTAGTGGGGACTGTGGCAGTTGAAACGTCAGAGTTGCTATCTAATTTATTAAACCAAGAAAAAGTACCCCATGAAGTATTGAATGCCAAAAACCATTTTAAAGAAGCGGAAATCATTCTGAATGCTGGTCAAAAGGGCGCTGTCACAATTGCTACAAATATGGCTGGTCGTGGTACAGATATTAAGCTTGGATTAGGTGTTGCTGAAGTTGGAGGACTTGCTGTTATTGGGACTGAACGACATGAATCGCGAAGAATTGATAATCAGCTTCGTGGTCGATCAGGACGTCAAGGTGACCCAGGTATTTCTCAATTTTATCTTTCATTAGAAGATGATTTGATGAAACGTTTTGGTTCGGAACGAATCAAATCATTTTTAGAACGTTTGAAAATAGACGAGGAAGACGCGGTTATTCAAAGTCGTATGTTGACCAAACAAGTTGAGTCAGCTCAGAAACGTGTAGAAGGAAATAACTATGATACACGGAAAAATGTCTTACAATATGATGATGTGATGCGTGAACAACGCGAAGTGATTTATAAACAGCGTCAACAAGTGATTATGGAAGATCAAACACTTTCTGATCAATTACTTGGTATGGTACGTCGAACGATTGACCGAATGGTTGACAGTCATACCCAGTTAGACCAAAAAGAGTGGAATTATGAGGGAATCGTTGATTTTGCAAGTAGTGCACTGGTGCATGAAGATAGTATTTCTGTTGATCAATTAACGGGAAAGACCGTTCAAGAAATCAAAGATGATTTATACAATCGAGCAAAAACTATTTTTGATAAAAAAGCCGAACAATTGAATAGTCCGGAACAGTTGCTTGAATTTGAAAAGGTCGTAATTTTACGAGTAGTCGATTCCAAGTGGACGGACCATATTGATGCAATGGATCAACTTCGCCAATCAATTGGGTTACGGGCATATGGTCAAAACAATCCATTGGTTGAATACCAAACTGAAGGATATTCGATGTTTGAGGCAATGGTTGGTGCAATAGAGTATGAAGTGACGCGGCTATTTATGAAAGCTGAAATTCGTCAAAATATTCAACGCGAACAAGTCGCTCAAGGAGAAGCCGAGCAGGAAGAACCAGCTGCTCCGCAAAAACCCGTTCATGTGAAGAAAGTTGGAAGAAATGATCCTTGCCCATGTGGTAGTGGAAAAAAATACAAAAATTGTCATGGTAAAGGGATTTAAAAGCCACAGAAAGCTGGTCAGCAGTCGTTGTCCAGCTTTTTTATGCCAAAGAGTATATTGGAGGAAATGAAAATGGAAGTTTTTGAAATTAAAAATGAGTTAAATGACATGCACCAAAAAATCAATAGTTTTAGGAGGTCTCTTTGACTTAGATAAATTGGAAGAAGGAATTGCAGAAGCAGAACATCGAATGGCTGAGCCCGGATTTTGGGATGATACGCAAAATGCACAGAAAATTATCAATGAAAATAATAGTAATAAAGAGGCTTTCGATCAGTTTCATGAACTTGAGAGTGAACTGGAAGATTTGGACGTTTTGCTTGAGATGGTTCAAGAAGAATCAGATGCTGAAATGGAATCTGAACTATTCACACGATCAAGTGAACTTCGTGAAAAAATGAATGTTTATGAATTAGCGATGTTGTTAGATGGCCCGTATGATCACAATCATGCAATCATTGAACTGCATCCAGGAGCAGGAGGCACCGAATCCCAGGATTGGGGCAGCATGCTTTTAAGAATGTATCAAAGATGGGCAGATAAAAGAGGATTTCAAGTGGAAACACTTGATTATCTTCCAGGTGATGAAGCGGGGATTAAGAGTGTCTCCCTCTTAATTAAGGGGCGAAATGCATATGGCTATCTAAAATCTGAAAAGGGTGTCCACCGTTTAGTGAGAATTTCACCTTTTGACTCGGCAAATCGTCGCCATACTTCTTTTTGTTCTGTGGATGTGATGCCTGAGTTAGATGATACGATTGCTATCGGCATCAATCCAGATGACCTAAAAATTGATACTTACCGTGCAAGTGGAGCAGGTGGTCAACATATTAATAAGACGGAATCTGCTGTTCGTATTACTCACTTGCCTACTGGAACGGTGGTTGCTAGTCAAGCGCAACGTTCTCAATTAAAAAATAGAGAACAAGCAATGGGAATGTTAAAAGCCAAATTATACCAACTAGCATTGGAAAAACAAGAACAAGAAGCAGCAGCATTAAGAGGGGAACAAATGGAAATTGGTTGGGGTTCGCAAATACGTTCTTATGTCTTCCATCCATATTCAATGGTAAAAGATCATCGTACCAACTATGAAACAGGAAATGTTCAAGCAGTGATGGACGGCGAGATTGATGGGTTTATTGATGCGTATTTAAAGCAAAAATTAAATCAAGCGTAAAAAAAGTTAACAAATTGACATCTTTTTGTAACTTGCTGAAAATTAGCTGCAATAATGCAATGGTATAATGTCTCCAGACGAAGAAAGGATTTGTGAAAAGCCATGATTGAAATGCAGGATGTTTTGAAAAAATATTCAAACGGTACGACCGCCATCCGAAACATATCCGTATCGATTAATCAAGGTGAATTTGTTTATGTTGTTGGGCCTTCAGGTGCCGGAAAATCAACGTTTATCAAATTGATGTATCGAGAAGAGAAAGCAACGAAAGGAACATTAAAAGTTGCCGGTTATGACTTATTAAAAATAAAGAATCGAGAAATTCCCTATTTAAGAAGAGAAATAGGAGTTGTCTTTCAAGATTATAAATTACTTTCGAAAAAAACTGTTTATGAAAATGTTGCGTATGCAATGCAAGTAATTGGCAAAAAACCACGCGAAATCAAAAAAAGAGTAATGGAAGTTTTGGATTTGGTTGGTTTAAAGCATAAGGTACGTGTTTTCCCTAGTGAACTTTCTGGTGGAGAACAACAACGAGTAAGTATTGCACGAGCCATTGTAAACATGCCCAAAGTATTAATCGCAGATGAACCAACCGGAAATTTAGATCCGGAGAATTCATGGGAAATTATGAGATTATTGGATCGGATTAATTCTCAAGGAACGACAATCGTTATGGCCACACATAATAGTACGATTGTAAATACCATTCGTCATCGGGTAATTGCGATTGAGAACGGACGTATTATTCGAGATCAGGCGGAAGGAGAGTACGGATACGATGATTAGAAGATTTTTCCGCCATTTATTAGAAAGCATAAAGAGTTTAAAACGAAATGGCTGGATGTCAGTTTCCTCGATCAGTGCAGTTGCAATCACACTTAGTTTGTTAGCTGTTTTTGCAGCAATTATCCTAAATGCTGTTAAATTAGCTGATGATATGGAAAATAATGTGGATGTCTCTGTTTTTGTTGTTACAGGAGCCAATGAGAATGATAAGAAAGAATTAGAAAAAGAATTGAAAGCAATTGATCATGTTAAATCAATTACGTTTTCTAGTAAAGATGCCCAACTAGAAAAAATAAAGGGAAGCTATGGTAAGTCTTGGGACCTTTTTGAGCAAGATAATCCTTTGCATGATGTGTATATTGTCAGTGCAACTGATCCTCAGTATGTGAAAGGAATTACAGCAAAAGCTAAGAAAATGACTACTTATGTTCAAGACGCACGTTATGGTGATGATTTGTCTGATAAAATTTTCAGTATTGCCAAAGGTGTACGAACTTGGGGACTTGTTGGTTCGATTTTACTTGTGTTTATTGCAATGTTTTTAATTTCCAATACCATTCGAATCACCATCTTGTCTCGTCAACGAGAGATTCAAATTATGAGACTTGTGGGAGCTAAAAACGGATATATTCGTTGGCCGTTTTTCTTAGAAGGTGGTTGGATTGGTCTATTAGGGGCGGTTATTCCTGTTTTGATAATCATTTTTGGTTATCAAAAATTTTATTCCATCGCTAACCCTATTATGCTACGGTCAAATTATTCATTGGTCACACCAAATGAATTTATGTTCCCAGTGGCAGTTGGTGTACTTATTTTAGGGATGGTCATTGGATCAATTGGTTCTGTTATTTCAATGCGCCGCTTTTTAAAAGTTTAATTTACGAGTAGGTGTCCGAATGAAGTTTAAAGATGTGGCTGTCTTTTAAACCTCATTCGGAATTTTTTTATGGGAGAATACTTGCAAGGAACAAAAGCTTTAGGTAAACTAGATAAGATCTGATTAGATGGAGGTAAAAATATGGCAAAGCCAACAATTGCAATCGTAGGACGACCAAATGTCGGAAAATCTACAGTATTTAATCGAATAGCTGGAGAAAGAATCTCGATTGTTGAAGATACACCAGGAGTGACCCGCGACCGTATCTATGCTACAGGGGAATGGCTTGGAAAAGAGTTTAGTATCATTGATACAGGTGGAATTGATTTAGGTGATGAACCGTTTATGGAGCAAATCAAACACCAAGCAGAAATTGCGATTGATGAGGCCGATGTTATTGTCTTTGTAACAAGTATCCGTGAAGGAATTACGGATGCAGATGAGCTAGTGGCTCAGCTTTTATATCGGAGCAAAAAGCCTGTCATTTTAGCAGTGAATAAAGTAGATAATCCTGAAATGAGAGCAGAAATTTATGAGTTCTATTCACTAGGTTTAGGAGAACCTTACCCTATTTCAGGTAGCCACGGGCTTGGTCTAGGAGACGTTTTAGATGAAGCTGTGAAGTACTTTAAAGAGGATCAAGAAGAAGTTGATGAGAACAAAATAAGATTCAGCTTAATTGGTAGACCAAATGTTGGTAAATCATCATTGATTAATGCCATCTTGGGGGAAGATCGTGTGATCGTTTCTGACATCGAAGGGACAACAAGGGATGCTATTGATACGCACTTTACAAGTGATTCTGGCCAAGAATTTACAATGATTGATACTGCAGGAATGCGAAAACGAGGCAAAGTGTATGAGTCTACTGAAAAGTATAGTGTGATGCGTGCGATGCGAGCAATCGAGCGTTCCGATGTGGTTTTAGTGGTCCTTAATGCGGATGAAGGAATTCGGGAGCAGGACAAAAAAATAGCTGGTTATGCTCATGAAGAGGGTAGAGGCATCATCATTATTGTCAATAAGTGGGATTTGGTTCAAAAAGAAACCAATACGATGCGCGATTTTGAAAAAGAAATTCGTGAGGAATTTCAATATCTTGACTATGCGCCAATTCTATTTGTTTCGGCCAAAACAAAACAACGTTTAAGTCAATTACCTGAATTAATCGAAAAGGTTAGTATGAATCAAAATATGCGAGTGCCGTCTGCTGTTCTAAATGATGTGATTATGGATGCGGTAGCAATTAATCCGACACCAACAGATAAAGGGAAAAGACTAAAGATTTTTTATGCGACTCAGGTTGCTGTAAAGCCACCAACCTTCGTTATCTTTGTAAATGAAGAAGAGTTGATGCATTTTTCTTATGCACGTTTTTTAGAAAATCAGATTCGGAAGGCCTTTGTCTTTGAAGGAACCCCAATTCGTATCATACCAAGAAGAAGAAAATAGTGATTTTACCACAGATTGATTTTTTTTTCAAAGAAAAATAAGAGATTCAAAATGAATCGTTCTTTTCGGTAAGTTGTAAAATGAAATGCATAAAGAAATAAACAAAAAAATCATGTAGATACGTTATACTTAAAAGCGACAAAACCATAAGTATGAAAGAGGTATCTACATGACTAAAGCCAATTATACCACAGAAAAGCGTCACTTTAAGCACCTTTCTGACATCCAACGTGGAAAATTAGAACAACTGGCGAAATGCGGTACCTATACACAAGCTGAAATGGCGTGCGAATTAGGAGTCAGTCAATCGACTGTTTCCCGCGAATTGAGACGCGGAAAAACGCGCCAACTTGACTATCAACGCAATTATTACGAACAGTATATTGCCGTCTCAGGTGCACGAGTCTATAAAGAAAATCGCGCAAACTCGCATGCGAGAGATCATCATAAGTATTCTTCAGCCTTTCTTGCTGCTTTGTCAGAAAAGCTAGTACCCAAGAATGGGCTACGGCTTCACAGTGTGGATACGTTTGTGCAATCCTATAGGAAGTCGCATCCGGAGGAACGCGTGCCATGCACGAAGACCGTTTATGCGTTGATCAATGCTGCTGTGCTCTCAATTCGTAACATTGATTTACCTATGAAGACCAGGATGCGACCACGAAAGAAAACAGTTTCAGCACCGAAAGGCCGCAATGCTAGACACTTAGGCCGCAGTATTGAACAACGTGCGCCAGAAGTACTATCAAGAGAAACCTTTGGACATTGGGAAGTTGATTTGGTCTTAGGGAAGAAAACAAAAAATGAGCCCGTCATCATCACGATGGTTGAACGAAAAACGCGCTACTTTCTCACAAAAAAAGTTTGGGGGAAAAGCGCCGCATTGGTTCAAAAAGGCGTACTTGATTTAATGAAAAAACAAGGGCTAGAACAATTCAAGACGCTAACCACGGATAACGGATCTGAATTTTCCACGCTATCTCTCATCGAAGAAAGCTCCTCGGGTGTTCAGGTATTCTTTACCCATGCGTATGCCTCTTGGGAAAAAGGTACAAATGAAAGACATAATCGTATGCTCCGGGAATTTATCCCGAAGGGTGTCACTCTGAGACCCTTGCCCTACTCGCACTTACACGCAATAACCGATACAATCAACAACAGACCAAGAAAAATAATGGGCTACGCAACACCTGCAGAACGACTTCAGGAAGAACTGGCAAAATTAAAAACCGCATAAGGTGGTTCGTTGGTTCCGTAGGATAAAAGAATAGATTGACTGAGTCAAGAGCCGCTTCGCTTCTTCTCTTGACCCAACCAACCTATTCTTTTGAATCAGAACCACCAACAATCCACCCAAAAAATGGTAAGAGGCATCTTACTGCCAGACAAGGGTTAAACCGTTGGTAACACTGGATTATTGAGTAATTCGCTGTCTATAAAGGTTTTTTGATTTTTTTATGCATTTGATATTGCAATTAAGCAATCGTTCTTTTCAAAAAAAAAACGGTTAAAAATCGCTAAAATCCTTGATATTAAGGCATTCTTATGATAACGTATTAACAGAATATTGATGACAAAGGTCAATATTTTTACTATTGCTTGGACCACTCAAGTAATAGAAAGTAAGTAGAGAACAAGTATTCAATCAGGAGGTGAAAATATTCCATGGCAAACAAAGCAGAATTAATCGAAAAAGTTGCTGCAGCAACAGACCTTACTAAAAAGGACGCAACTTTAGCTGTAGACGCAGTTTTCTCATCAATTCAAGAAGCTTTAGCAAACGGAGAAAAAGTTCAATTGATCGGTTTCGGTAACTTTGAAGTTCGTACACGTGCAGAACGTAAAGGTCGTAACCCACAAACTGGTGAAGAAATCAAGATTCCTGCAAGCAAAGTTCCTGCATTTAAACCAGGTAAAGCATTAAAAGACGCTGTTAAGTAATCTTTTAATATTTTTTTTGAAGATGAATAACAAAGAGGATAGTCTTGACTATCCTCTTTGTTTTATATTGGTTCTTTGTCAATTGCTGTTGTTTTGCTCAAATCGTATGTTAGGAAATGCTTCGGCATTTCCTTTTTTGCGTTATTAAATGATTTCACAGATGTTCTGTTGAATCAGGACACGCATCCGAAGATGACGAAAAGTCCGAAATCCAAAAGCAATTCTTTTGATTACTTTGATGAGGTTATTCTTTCCCTCCAATTTTCCGTTTGAATAGGGATAGAGATATTTTAAGGAGTTTGTGATGGCTTCTGTGTGCTTTTTCAGATAACAAATTGCCTTTTTAAACCCATCATTCAAGGAATGTGGCAATGATTCAATGAGATTGAAAAATTCAGTAAAATCTTTTGCATCAAAAGCAGCTAATAACTCTTGATAGACTTCATAGCTTTGTCGTAGTTGGTTATCTATAGAGAGTAGGTAATCAAGCACCTCTGACTCCGTCATGTATTTCCCTTGGAAGAGGGGAAATTGCTTAAAAGAGGTGTCGTTTAGTTTCGTATTTTTCTTTAGGATTGTTCGCCAATATTTTTTCAGCTTTCGGTAATCTTTTTGCGCTTGTGGATCGCTTTTCTTTAGCTGCTTCATTGTCTGAATTCGTTGGGTATTAAATGCACGCGTCATTTGTTGGATGATGTGGAAGCGATCGATAGAGAGTCGTGCATTTGGAAAGACTTCTTTCGTCACTGCATCGTAAGAGGCGTTCATATCCATCACGATGTGTGTCACACGTTTTCTGGCTTTTAAGGGAAATCGTTGGAAGTATGCCCGTAACTTGAATTTGCGCCGATCATCTAAGATATCAAAGATTTTTCCAGTATCAGCATCACTAATAATAAAGCACATCGCTCCTTCACAATCACGCGTTCCTTTGAATTCATCAATTAGAAGATGCTTGGGAAGAGAATTGATTTTTTTTCGTGGCTCTTCAAAGAAGCTGTCTAAGACGCGCTCAACGGTTTTTGTGGAAACAAAATACCGCTGTGCAATATCCTTCATTGAGATTTTTTTCTTCAAATCCACAGCAATCGCAAATTTTAAGGCCTGTGAAATGTAACAATTTTCCGCTACATAATAGGTTTTGGCAGAAAACGTATGATGGCACTGAGT
>NZ_JBHUMO010000053.1:0-548 GCF_042685105.1 Enterococcus camelliae
TAATTAACTCATGGATAACGAATACAGACATTCAAAAACAACTGTATCGTTACTCAATTACCATTTTGTTTTTTGTCCTAGATATCGTCGGAAAATATTTGTCAATTCCGAAGTAGACGCTAGTTTCAAAACGTTTGTTCATTCAATTTGCGAAGAGAATGAGTGGACAGTCATTGCGTTAGAAACAGATACAGACCATTGTCATCTTTTTATAAATGTTCAACCAACTTATGCACCAGCAGATATCATGAAGGTGATTAAAGGTAGAACATCTAGAGAGCTACGACAATCGTTTGAACACTTAAGTAAAATGCCAAGTGTTTGGACACGGTCTTACTTTGTTTCAACAGCAGGAAATGTTTCTAGCGAAACGATAAAACGATATGTAGAAAGCCAAAGAACAAGATATTGAGTTTACGTTAAGGAGGTGTGCAGAAATGAAAAAAGCCCATAAAATCAGAATCTATCCTAATTCAAAACAGGAACTTCAATTTCAAAAAACTTTTGGTTGTGTTCGGTTCTATTGGAATTTTTTATTAAATCAACGA
>NZ_JBHUMO010000055.1:0-646 GCF_042685105.1 Enterococcus camelliae
ACTGCCAGACAAGGGTTAAATCGTTGGTAACACTGGATTATTGAGTAATTCGCTGTCTATAAAGGTTTTTTGATTTTTTTATGCATTTGATATTGCAATTAAGCCTTTTAAAAAAATACGAAATAAATTCCTAAAAAAGATTGACCAAAAAACAAATACTTGTTATATTAATAGATGTCTTAAAAATACTTCATTTTTTTGAAATGAAAGAAAGTATTGACGGATGTGAAATCAGATGTTAATATAACAAAGTTGATTTTGTTTTCCTAATTTAAAATGCTGATAAATCAGTAAAAAATAATAGAAAAAACGATTGACAAATAACATTGCATTTGATAAGATAAGCAAGTCGCTAAAGAGCAATTAAAAAGGAAAAATATTTTATTTTTCCCACTAAAATCTCTTGACAAATAGTTAACGAGATGGTAGGATATAAAAGTTGCTACGGCAGCAAAGTAGACCTTTGAAAACTGAACAAAGTAAGCAAACGAACCAATTGTGTAAGGTGTTTCTATTAATTAGAAGCAAAAATACATGCAAGCAAAAATGCGAGCAAAGTCAACAAAAAGAGCTTAACAGTCGCAAGACTGAATCAAATTTTTTTATGAGAGTTTGATCCTGGCTCAGGACGAACGCTGGCGGCGTG
>NZ_JBHUMO010000056.1:0-144303 GCF_042685105.1 Enterococcus camelliae
CACACCTGTTCCCATGCCGAACACAGAAGTTAAGCTTCTTAGCGCCGATTGTAGTGAAGGGTTGCCCTTTGTGAGAGTAGGACGTCGCCATGCAAAAGAAAAAAAAGCAAGAATGATTACTCATTCTTGCTTTTTTTTCTTTTGAGGCATAGCAATGGACTTTTTTTGAGAAAGAAGTCACACTAGTCTTACCAAAGATAGAGGAGCGGTCATAAATGGAAAAACAAGAATTAAAAAAGAAACTGACGCCAATGCAATATGCGGTGACACAAGAAGGCGCAACTGAGAAACCTTTTAGTGGTGAATATGATCATTTTTATGAAAAGGGTATTTATGTTGATATTGTTGACGGTACTCCTTTGTTTGCCTCAACGGATAAATTTGATGCTGGTTGTGGCTGGCCTGCTTTTTCGCGCCCTATTTCAGCAACTGATATTCTTGAACAAACGGATCATTCATTTGGTATGCAAAGAGTGGAAGTGCGGAGTCAAGAAGCAAATTCCCATCTAGGACACGTTTTTACAGATGGTCCA
The DNA here is from genome assembly GCF_042685105.1 of Enterococcus camelliae. NCBI lineage: Bacteria > Bacillati > Bacillota > Bacilli > Lactobacillales > Enterococcaceae > Enterococcus > Enterococcus camelliae. Next base: position 534 of record NZ_JBHUMO010000056.1, read on the forward strand.
AAAGAGTTAGGGGGATTAAGATATTGTATTAATTCAGCTGCGTTGTCGTTTATTCCATTGGATGAAATGGATAAGAAAGGATATAGTCAGTATAAGAAATACGTTAAATAGGTTTTTGTTTTGCCGCTTTCCTTTCTTTTTTTCTCATTTTTTCTATGTTACAATAAAGGGAACGTATGTGCAGATAAGGAGAAAAAATGTACGAATACATTAAAGGTACGATTGCTGATATTCAACCAGCGTATATTGTTATTGATTCAAATGGTATTGGTTACCAACTCGTAATGGGAAATCCATACCGTTTTTCAGGGAAAAAAGATCAAGTGGTAAAAGTCTATGTTCATTTGATTGTACGCGAAGATGCGCACACCTTGTATGGTTTTGAGAAATTAGAAGAGAAAGTATTATTTTTGCGACTTATTAGTGTCTCTGGAATAGGACCCAAGAGCGCGATTGCGATTATGGCCAATGAGGATCATGAGGGATTAATTGCGGCTATTGAATCGAATGATGTTTCTTATTTAATCAAATTTCCTGGTGTTGGGAAAAAAACAGCTCAACAGATGATTTTGGACTTAAAAGGAAAATTAGGTGAATTAGCCGGTGAGCTAAATGGCAACCTAGCTATGCCACTTTTCAATTCAACAACAACTGCGTTATCAGAAGCACTTTCTGCTTTGGCCGCTTTAGGGTATTCAGATAAGGAAATCAAACGGGTTGAAACAAGTTTAAAGAAAGATATGGCCCAATCTACGGATGAGTATTTACGTTTGGCCTTAAAATTATTAATGAAGAAGTAAAAGGAGGAGCAGATGGAGCGAATGATTTCACCAGAACCATCAAATGAAGATTTGACCTTTGAAAAATCATTGCGACCACAGTATTTGTCACAGTATATTGGTCAAGAAAAAGTGAAACAAGAATTGACTATTTATATTCAAGCTGCCAAAAAACGCGAAGAATCGCTCGATCACGTGCTTTTATATGGTCCTCCTGGTCTAGGGAAAACGACGATGGCAATGGTGATCGCCAATGAAATGGCTGTCAATATTCGCACAACTAGTGGACCAGCTATCGAAAAGCCTGGAGATTTGATTGCCCTTTTAAATGAATTGGAGCCTGGGGATGTTCTATTCATTGATGAAATTCATCGTTTGCCAAGAGTGGCTGAAGAGATGTTGTACTCAGCGATGGAGGATTTTTATGTGGATATAATGGTGGGTCAAGGGCCAACCGCCCATCCGGTTCATTTTCCTTTACCCCCATTCACCTTAATTGGAGCCACAACGAGAGCTGGAATGTTGTCGGCACCTTTGAGGGATCGTTTTGGCATTATTAGTCATATGGAATATTATCTTGATACAGAGTTGACGGAAATTGTTCAGCGTTCAGCGGAAATATTTTCAACAGTGATTCAAGAAGACGGGGCTATTGAAATTGCTCGGCGTTCTAGAGGAACCCCCCGAATTGCCAATCGTTTATTAAAACGTGTTCGTGACTTTGCACAAGTGCAATATGATGGGTTTATTACAAAGGAAGTAGCCGATCAAGCATTGACAATCCTGCAAGTCGATCATGAAGGATTGGACTATATTGATCAAAAACTCTTACGAACAATGATTGAGATGTACCATGGCGGACCAGTAGGATTGTCAACGATTGCTGTGAATATCGGCGAAGAAACGGAGACAGTAGAAGACATGTATGAGCCATTTTTGATACAAAAAGGATTTATTCAACGCACAGCTCGTGGTAGGATAGCAACAGAACGGACCTATCGACATTTTGGGTATCAACAAGAAAAAGAGTAGAATGATAGGTGAGGTAGGTTATGGAAAGTAAGCGAACAAAAGAACGAATTGGTGGCGTATTTGTTGATTTATGTGAATCACGAGGCTTTTCCAAAGTAAGTGTTCAGGAAGTATCCAAACTAGCTGATATTAATCGCCAAACGTTTTATTACCATTTCACCGACAAAAAAGAATTACTTCGTTGGGTATATTACCAAGATGCACTAAAATATTTGAGTCTTGAGGTCGTTCATATTGAAAATTGGGAAGAACAGACCTTAAAAATGCTTCAAGCAATGAAAGCAAAACGATATTTTTACCGCAACATGATGGATGATGCCCGTGATGTATTTATCAATGAATTTTTTCATCTTGTAAAGGAACATTTTTCGCAATTGTTTCAGCAAGTCGATCGAGAACAAGCACTATCAAAGAAAGATGTTCAATTTTATAGTCGGTTTTTTTCATATGGTTGTTGTGGCATACTTGAAAATTGGATTTTGACTGATTATCGAGAATCACCAATGGATGTTGCCAGTCAACTCTTTCAATTGGCAAAGGATGTGGAATTCTTTTCCTATCGACTGTTTCAACAAGAGGAGGAATAAGATGCAACGAGTGCTATTCGTTTGTTTAGGAAATATTTGTCGTTCTCCCATGGCCGAGGCACTTTTCCGGCAAGCAATCTCAAAAAGTGGTAGTGCCATTCAAGTAGATTCAGCTGCTACAAGCCGTTGGGAGCATGGCAATCCTATTCACGAAGGAACAAAAAGAATATTACAAGCTCGGAGTTGTCCAACAGAGAATTTGGTTTCTAGGCAAATTACGACGAGCGATTTTGAAAGGTACGATTGGATTATTGGCATGGATCACCAAAACGTCAAAGATTTGCGAGCAATAGCACCAAAAGATGCTCAAAAAAAGATTTACTTATATAGGAGTGTTGTTCCTCAAAAGGAGACGGAAGATATTCCGGATCCATGGTATACAGGAAATTTTACACAAACAGAACAGTTGATTGAAGAAGGGATACCTTATTGGATTAAAAAGATTGAGCAAAATCAATAAGGACGAACAAGGAGGGGAAAAAGTGGAGAAAGGACGATCGATTCAAGTCAAAATGGAAAAGCTTTTGACAGATTCATCAAAACTTTTCGTAGATCGTTTTTTAACAGATGAGGCAGATGAAGCAAACGCATTTGCTCAAGCCAAAGACTTTTCCGAACGATTGCAGTTGGCTGCAGCCTATAAAGTGCTTGTGGTCTTGCAAATTCAAACAAAACAAGCAAAAAATCCCGAAACGCTCTCTGGATGGGTGCTAAAGAAACGAACGAATGGGAAGCAAGTCATTATTAAATTGCTAAATGGGCCAACGCAATGGCGCATTGTAGATGTGACATCCATAAAAAAAATGAGTCAATTTCCTTTAGCAAAAGATTCCAAGCGCCGAGAGACACTTTCTTAAGTCATATGAGAATCAAACACCCCCTAAAAGCCAGAAGGTAGTCCGACTTTTAGGGGGTGTTTGACGTGTTGTTGATTCTAAGTTTTTTTACGGATCATCAGAGAGGCTCAGCTATGTTGTTTTTTTTCGATAACTGTCCATAATAATCCAAAGAAAAATCCAAGTATTGCAGGAATGAGCCATCCCAAACCGACAGAAAAGAACGGCAAGTACTGTTTGGCAAATGACAATAATTGAGCGATGGGAAAGGTTTGTTGTAAATGAGCAGGAGCCACATTTAATCCATCAAAAATGGCTGCCACAAAAGTAAAATAACTTGTTGCTTGGTAGACACGGGTAGCATGGTTGAATAATGGGCTTAGAATGGCCAATAGAATGAGGGTAATGGCCAAAGGATAGAGAAACATCAATACAGGAAGTGAGAGTTCTATAATTTTTGTCAAACCAACATTGGCGAATAAGCAAGGCAAAACACTGACAACCAGGGCAAAAAAACGGTAGCTTCTTTGGGGAAACAAGGTGACAAAGGTTTCTGAAAAAGCAGATATGAGTCCAACGGCTGTCTTCAAGCAAGCAATGATAACGATAAAGGCCAAAATGATTGATCCATAGACACCAAGGTAGTAATTGGAAATTTGCGCAAGTGCAATCCCACCATTTGCACTGATTGGAAATTTTCCGACACTCATTGCTCCTAAATAAGACAGCAAGGTATAAATAATACCCATTAGTAAAATACTAATGCTACCAGCTTTAATGGTATCGAGAGCGATTGATCGAGCATTGGTTACACCACGCTGGCGAATGGTTGTCACGACGATAATCCCAAACGCCAAGGCAGCCAGAGCATCTAGGGTATTGTAGCCTTGTGTAAAACCAGTCATGAAGGGATGATTTTGATAAGCTGCACCAATCTCAAGGGTGCTTATGGTACCCATTGGTTTTAAAAAGGCAATCAGTAACAAGCTGCCGAGTAATATCAGAAAAATTGGGTTTAAAAATTTACCAATATACGTCATTAATTTAGATGGCTTGCGTGCAAACCACCACGCAAAAAAGAAAAATAAGATACTAAAGAGAGCCAATGCGATTGTTTGCTGTGATTCAGTTAAAAATGGGGCGATGCCAATTTCAAAAGAAGTCGTTGCCAAACGTGGCAAAGCAAAAAAAGGGCCGATAACAAGGTAGAGGAGAATCGTAAAAACATAGGCATAGCGTGGGCCAATCCGTTGGGCTAAATCAAATAGTCCATTGCTTTTAGAAAGACCAATTGCTATGATGCCGAGAAAAGGTAACCCAATACCAGTAACTAGAAAACCTAAATTTGCTTGGAAAACGGCTGCTCCTGCTTCTTGTCCCATGTGAACCGGAAATATGAGGTTTCCAGCGCCAAAGAACATCCCAAAAAGCATAGAGCCAATGAATAAATAATCTTTTTTTGTTAATTTTGTTTCCATTTTTTCATTATTTCCTTTCTTTTCTTAGTGTAAACGTACCAGAATGTTTGTGGAAGTGCAACAAAACAAAGAGAGAAATCGAAGATAATCAGATGGGAAAGAAAAATACCCAAAAAAAATCGAACAAATCGGGTCCTGTTGAGCTCGATAATGTTCGATTCTTTTTGATTCGTAAGTTGCTGAAATATTACTTGTTTTCGAGAACACGTGCAAGAAAGGCTTTGGTTCGTTGTTCTTTTGGATGAACAAAGATATCTTCTGGAGTTCCTTCCTCAGCAATTACACCTTTATCCATGAAAATCACTCGATCAGAGACGTCTCGTGCAAAGCCCATTTCGTGTGTAACGATAACCATTGTTAAGCCCGTTTCAGCTAAGGCTTTCATCGTCAACAAGACTTCACCGACCATTTCTGGATCAAGGGCAGATGTGGGTTCATCAAATAACATGACATCTGGATCCATTGATAACGAGCGGGCGATGGCGACCCGTTGTTTTTGTCCACCTGATAATTGAGCGGGCTTGGCCGCCACATAGCGTCCCATGCCTACTTTTTCAAGATTCTCTAAGGCGATTTTTTTAGCTTCTTCCTTGCTTCGTTTCAAAACAGTTACTTGTCCACTCACACAGTTTTCTAAAACGTTCATATTATTGAATAGATTGAATGATTGGAAAACCATACCAAGATGGGTCCGATAATTGGGTAAATTATAGTTTTTGGTTAATACATTTTCACCTTTGTAAAGGATAGTGCCACTAGTGGGTTTTTCCAGTAGGTTTATACATCTGAGTAATGTTGATTTTCCAGAACCAGAAGAACCAATGATTGTTAGCACTTCACCTTTGTTGACGGCTAAGTTAATATCTTTTAATACTTCATTTTCACCAAAGTTTTTTTTCAAATGTGTGATTTCAATAATCGCTGTCATAAGTCCTTCTCCTTACTCTTCTTGTGTATCTAAATCATCGTCAATTTTCACATAGGATGTAGGTCCGTCCATTTTCTTTTCCATCAAACGCAATAATTTTGTGGCACTTAACGTCATAATCAGATAGATAATACCAATAATTGTGAAGGTAGGGAAGAACTGTAAATTGGTACCAGATGCGACGGAGCCGGCAAAGAATAGATCGGTGACACTGATGACACTCAAAACGGCTGTGTCTTTGATATTAATGACTGTTTCATTTCCAATTGCGGGCAGAATGTTTCGCAAGACTTGTGGCAAGACAACTTTTGTCATTGTTTGTCGATGGTTCATTCCAATTGCTTGTGCTGCTTCAAATTGACCTTGATCGACTGCGAAGATACCACCACGGACAATTTCAGACATGTATGCCCCAGTATTGATGGAAACAATGAGTAAGGCCGCAATCGTTCGATTTAGATCAATATGAAAAGCCAATGCTAGACCGTAAAAAATAACCATGGCTTGCACCATCATTGGGGTTCCACGAAAGACTTCAATATAAACGGTCAATAAACCATTAAACAGTTTTTGGAAGAAGCGAGAAACTGGATTTTCTGAAGTCGGCAAGGTCCGGAAAACACCAACCAGAAGTCCAATCATCGTTCCGGCGATGGTCGAAAAGATTGCGACAAATAGCGTTAAAGCAGCGCCACTTAAGAATAATTTCCAATATTGTTGGAGAATTTGTTTAAAGGTTGTCAAGATACCACTATCTTGATCGTCTGTTGCAGTTGGTTGCTCTTTAATTGCTTGATCCATTAATTTGGTGCGTTCGCTGGATGAAATAGTGGCTAGTAAGTCATTTACTTTCTGAACATCTTCGTCACCTTTGCGCATCCCTACTGCTACTTGAACATCTTCCGGGTTTGTTTGGAAGCCGTTTGCTTTCGAAAATTCAAGCATTTTAAAGGATTTATTGACATTGGTTGCAGTGACTCCTTCCGGTCGTTCACTGACATACCCATCAATAACTCCTGAAGCCAAGGCAACTCTCATCGCCGAGAAATCTTTTTGAGCTTGTTGTTTGTCAACATCTGGAATTTGATCAATGACAGAATAGTGGAAAGTATTCAGTTGGGCTGTGATTTTGGCTCCTTTTAAATCTTGAATACTTTTTGCATCAGCGTATTTTCCATTTTTTTGGACAACCACGACCAATTGTGATTCATAATAGGGATCAGTGAAATCAATTTCTTTTCGGCGTTCGGCTGTGGGGGACATCCCAGCAACGATGGCATCAATTTTGCCAGATTGCAATGCGGGTACAAGTCCATCCCATTGCGTAGGTACGACCACCAATTTTTTTCCTAAGTGATCGGCAATTTTTTGAGCGATTTGGACATCATATCCCCCCACATATTTTTGACTAGATAATTCAACGGTATGTTTCCCAGGGGTTGTTTGAGTCCAGTTGAACGGAGCGTAGGCAGCCTCCATCCCTACACGAAATTGATCCGCAGGGGTTTTTTCATCTGCGTATGTCGTCGGTACAATGGCGGTAAAGAATAGTAAAAGTCCCAAGAAAAGTGATGAGCATAAACCAAACTTTTTCATTTTTTTCTTCCTTTCTTTTTACGAGATGTTAAAAAGATATGAGGACAACAAAAAACAGCCGTACTCCATGATTGGAAAACGCCTGTAAAAAAATATTTACAAACCTCTCACAAAACATAGCGCACCTTAGCCAATTGCTAAGACAGTTCGTAAGTTATTTACTTACGACCCAATCATGCTTTTTAAGCAAAAAAAGTATGATTTCGGCGATGTTCCCTAGGCCTGTTTCATAGTGTTGCTCCACTCGACAGGATTAATGAACCTCGCGACCTCTACCTCGATGTTGAAGGTATCTCGTATGAAATTAATGTTCTAGGCTAGGATAGTAGAAAAGTGGAGATTTGTCAATAAAAAACAGGGATTTCAATCGAATGAAACCCCTGTGTTTAGCGAATGGTTATTTTGCAGTTTGTGGTTTTGGTTCTCTGCCAAGAAAGGCTTGGCAGACGGTCATCACAGCTAAAATTGCCATCAATAAATAAACAAAGTTAGAATATTGCGTAATTCCCCAACCCCATGTATGGTAGACAACAATCAAAAGTGCTAAGACAATCAAAGAAAGAACGTTAAAGAAACCAAACGCCCATAAATTACCATTTTCTTTACGAACAAAATAAAAGATTGAAAAATAAAGGCTTAAAGCAATCCAAGCAATGTTAATAAAAATCAAACCCCAGTAAAAAATTTCAGCTAACATCTATTTTCACCTCACTTTTATCATCTCCAGTGTATCACTTTTTGTGAAGAATGTCATGAGGGCATTGAGAGGTCCATCAAAAAAATTTTTTAGTGAAGTATATCAGGTCGGTGGAAAAAAGATGCACAACCTACACACAACTAGTGATGAAATGGCGTCACGGATTGTTTCTAATTTTTAAGAATCGTTTTTTTTTACATGTTCACAATTGGGCAACACTCAGGCAACTGCGACGCCTTGTGAAGCTTTCTTTTTCGTTTATCGCTGCGAATACGAGAGAACCGAATGTTTCATTTAGCTTAGGTGGTTAACAAATAGTCATTCTCCACGTATAATGATTACGAGGTGAGAAGTATGACAAAAGAAGCAGAAATAATGAAAAGCATAATGAATGCAAAATCACTGACGTTTTTAACGGGTGCGGGTGTCTCCACATCGTCTGGAATACCGGACTATCGCTCATTACATGGTGTGTATCAAGGGCTAGATCAACCAGAGTATTTATTGAGTGCAACGTGTTTGCAGCGTGAGCCCGAGAAATTTTATTCGTTTGTCAAGCATCTCTATCATCCGGAAGCGTTACCCAATACTATTCATCAAACCATGCATGAATTGGAAAAAAGCCATAATTTGTGGGTTGTTTCACAAAATATTGATGGGCTTCATGAAAAAGCTGGCTCTACACAAGTTATCAATTTTCATGGTTCGCTTTATCATATTCACTGTATGACATGTGGGAAAGAGGTGCCCTATACAGAGTATCTCCAATCAGATATTCACCATCATTGTGGAGGAAGACTGCGACCAAACATTGTCCTATACGAAGAAGGCTTTACAGAGGATACCATTCGGCAAGCCATCGCTGCTGTTGAAGCGGCCGATGTGTTAGTGATTGTTGGGACTACCTTCCAAGTTCATCCATTTTGTGATTTAATTTATTACAAGAAAAAAATAGCCAATGTGGTTGTGATCAATCAAACCCCGATTCAACTAACTGTTGAAAATGAACAACTGATTGGAAATGCTTTGGATTTCTTTCAAGCGCTCCATCAGAACTATGAGGAGGCAAAGAAATGAAAAGTGAAAAAGAGAAAATGATTGCTGGGGAATTGTATTTTTCAGCTGATCCAGAATTAGAAGTTGAGCGAGCATTTGCTAGAGAACAAATGGCACTAATTAATCAAGAAAAGGACAATGCTATTCGCGAGCAATTGTTAAAGGAAACATTTGGTTCTGTGGCAAATCGAATTTATATGGAACCCAATGTACGCTTTGACTACGGTTATAATATCTCAGTGGGAAAAAACTTTTATGCTAATTTTGATGTGACCTTATTGGATGTTTGCCCAATTACATTTGGGGACAATTGTATGGTAGCACCCAATGTACAGCTATATACAGCTACCCATCCTTTGCATCCAGTCAAACGAAATAGTGGTCTGGAAATGGGGCAGCCCATTACCATTGGAGACAATGTTTGGTTAGGCGGCGGCGCCATTATTTTACCTGGAGTGACTTTGGGGGATAATGTGGTTGTCGGCGCAGGAAGTGTAGTGACCAAATCATTTCCGGCCAATGTGGTACTTGCTGGTAATCCGGCAAGCGTTATCCAAGAATTAGCAGTCAATATAGAAGAAAAAGAGACACTTGCAAAGCGAAGGAATCAGATTGATGCAATTGATCAACAGTTAGTAAAGTTATTAGAAGAACGAATGACGGTTGTTGCGGCTATATCAGAGGAAAAACGGCTCAAAAAGTTGGCTGTTTTGGATTCAAATCGTGAATTAGAGGTACTGGAAACCGTGCGAAAAACCATCAAAGAGCCCTCGTTTGAAGAGGCCATTTTGGCGACATTTCGTGATCTGATGAAGCATTCGCGTACCTTTCAAACCCAACAACTGGAGGAGAAGTGATGGATGGAGAAACTCGACGTAGGGAGATCCTGCAAGCATTGCAGTGCGGTGAGCAGCCGATTAGTGCTAGTCGTTTAGCGAAGCAATTTCAAGTGAGTCGGCAAATTATTGTTGGCGACATCGCATTATTACGGGCGGGTGGCGAAGCTATTTTAGCTACAGCTCGAGGGTATATACTTGAAGAGGAGAGTCAAGGAGTAGTGGTCAAAATCGCTGTATGCCATCGTTCCGACCAAGTCAAAGAAGAATTACAAACCATTGTTTCACTTGGTGGGGAGGTCATTGATGTCATAGTCGATCATTTGCTTTACGGGGAGTTGCGTGGAAGTTTAGGTATTCAAACGATGGACGACATTGAAGAATTTATGCATAAGTACACGGCAACGAACGAAAAGCTACTTTCCAATTTAACGAATGGGGTACACCTTCATACCATTCGCTGTGATTCCCTGGAAACAGTCTCACAAATAAAACAAGCCTTACGTGCGAAAAAAATGTTATTTGAAGAATAAAAAAATTCATCGAAAAGCAAAGTGTCCTAATCGCCATTTATAGTTAAAAATATGCCAGACAATAGAAGAACAGGAGCTCCCAATTGGTTCTAATAGCCAATTTTTCGGAGCTCCAGTCAAAATTCTTTTATTGCATGGCTTATTTTTATTTCTTCTTTTAAGCTAAAATTTCTTGATAAAGTCGGGCAACATTTTGATAGCCAATGGCGTCGATTTCTCGAGAAGTAAAACCGACTTTTTGCAGAGCGGCAACGATTCTTTCAACAGCTAGAATGTCAGGGAGTTCTTTGCTCGGGCGAATGCCATCAAAGTCCGAACCTAACCCAATACAACCAATTCCTCCAACATTTTTTAGATGAGCAGCATGCTTGGCTAATTGCATAGGTAAAGAAAGCGAAGCATCAAATTGAATAAATTCGGCAAAATAATTGAGACCAATAACGCCGCCTCGTTCTGCGATGGAGCGAATAAGGGAATCAGGTAAATTGCGACTATGTTGACACAAGGCTCGGCAATTTGAATGGCTTGCTACAAAAGGTACGTCGGTTGTGTCCAGAACATCGCTGACAAGTTGATCAGAACCGTGGGAGACATCAATAATCATTCCTAGCTCAGCCATTCGTGTCACTATTTCCCTGCCCGCGGGTTTTAATCCTTGCTGAGCGATTGGCAAAAATTTTTGAGTGGAGGCATCGACGTAACAAGCATTGGGGAAGCCCAACTCATTTTCCATATTCCATGTCAATGTCATCATTCGAACACCATCTTGGTAGCACTGTTCTAAGCGATCGATTCGTCCAGCAAGCGGGGCTCCTTCTTCCATGGTCAACATGCCACTGAGGAGCTGGTTTTTTTGATTTTCTACATAATCAGTATAGGTTAAAACGGGTCGAATCAAATCACGGTTTGCACTCATTTCTTTTTGATAAATAGCCAGTATTTCTTGGTAGCGAACGTAGGGATCCGCAACCGTCTCTAGTTCAATAAAAATTGCAAAATTTTGAAAATCAATCAGACTCTCTTTCATGCGACGCAAATCAATTTGAAAAGAATTTTCCCGTAAATGAGTACCTGGCTGTTCATAAATTTTTAATAGCGTATCGCAATGCATGTCAAAAAACATCAGCATCACTCCCTTTCATTCAATAAAAAAACCTTGCAAATTGCATTGACATGCCTTTTTTGCAAGGTAAAAAAGAAAAATGAGATGGTCTTGTTTAATCGAGTATTAAGACGCCCTCTTTTAAAGCAAATGGACTGTCTGGATTGATATGATCATAAAACAATACCCCGTTGAGATGATCTATCTCATGCTGAACAACGATTGCAGGGTAGTTTTTCAACCGTACTTTATGAGTTACCCCCGCTTCATCCTGATAGACGATCGTAATACGTGCATGACGAACCACATAGCCAGGAACTTCTCGATCCACTGACAAACATCCTTCACCTTCACCTAAACAAGCATCTTGGACGGAGTGGCTAACAATTTTAGGGTTGTATAATACGCCAGCAAATTCTGGCTCTTCTTTTTCATCATCAGAACTTGGCACGAGCACGGCAATCATTCGTTTAGAAACATTGACTTGCGGTGCAGCGAGTCCAACACCACCGCGTAATTGCAATTCTTCTGCTTTGATGGGATCTTGGCTATTCACTAGAAATTCAAACATGTCTTTCCCTAATTGTTTTTCTTGATCAGAGAGAGGAAAAGTGAGTTCTTTTGCTGTTTCCCGGAGAGTTGGATGGCCTTCACGAATAATTGTATCCATTGTTATCATAGAAAAATCCGCTCCTTTCTTGATTTTCCACTCTATAGTGTACCACAAATCATTAAAAATTGTCGCGCTGAGATACGATTGTGTACCTAGAAGAGCCAAAAAATAAGTAGTCAAAAGTGGTGCATAGGCGCAAATGCTCTTAAATGGTATAATAACGGTAAGAGTAAAGTGGAGGATTCGTACATGACATTAACAATTAAAAAGCTAACAGGTGGTTATGGCCAATTACCTGTTTTAAAAGATGTTTCATTTGAAGTAAGAAATAGTGAATTAGTGGGATTGATTGGGTTGAATGGCGCGGGGAAAAGTACCACTATTAAAGAAATCATTGGTCTTTTGCAACCGATGAGTGGGACGATTGCAATCGATGGCTTGAGTCTCAGCAGAGATGCGGAAGCCTATCGAAAAAAAATTGGCTTTATCCCAGAAACACCGGTTTTATATGAAGAGTTGACGTTGCGCGAACACATTGAAATCACGGCAATGGCCTATGATATTCCTCAAGATATCGCCTTTAAACGGGCAGAAAAACTGTTGACCACTTTTCGGTTAGAAAAGCGGTTGGATTGGTTTCCAGCCAATTTTTCAAAAGGGATGAAGCAAAAGGTCATGATTTTATGCGCTTTTTTAGTTGAACCTAGTTTGTATATTATTGATGAGCCATTTTTGGGATTGGATCCTCTAGCTATTCATGCCTTATTGGAATTAATGAATGAAATGAAACAGACAGGCGCGGGGATACTGATGTCCACCCATGTATTGGCCACCGCCGAAAAATATTGTGATCGCTTTGTTTTGTTACATAATGGTCAAATTCGGGCGCAAGGTTCCCTTCATGAATTGCAACAGGCGTTTGATATGCCTCATGCTTCTTTAGATGAAATTTACTTGACTCTCACAAAGGAGGAAGAGGAATGAACGCTTTTTTTCAGACCAGAATGCATGCCCATCAAAAAAGGATTCAACGGTATTTAAAGTATGTGTTCAATGATCATTTTGCCTTATTAATGACCTTTTTACTGGGGGCGGCCGGCTTATCCTATTCCAATTGGCTAAAGTCAATTGATGCTTCGTTTATTTATGGCAAATGGTTGCTGGTCATTGTATGGGGGCTTGCTGTTACGATGGGATGCTTTGCCTCGCTGACTCAGCCAGCAGATCAAGTGTTTTTGTTGCCCAAAGAAGCCCAAATGCGTTCCTATTTAACGAGTGCAAGACGCTATTCCTATTATTTGCCTATGGGAGTGGCCGTTTTGATTATTGGGGCAGGTATGCCATTATATGTCGTAGTAACTCAAAAATCGTTTTGGTTGTTTTTCCTCTTTTTGCTTCTTTTTGGGTTGTTAAAAGGGAGTCAATTGTATTTGCAGCAACTTCTTTTTTTTCAGGGAACCAACCAATTGCACAAGACACTAGCCATTGCGTTTTGGCTATTTAATTTTTTGGCTTGGTTAACGGCTATTTTTGTGACGCCCTTCGTGGGTGTTTTACTGGCAGTCCTTTTTTTCTTGTTTATTGTGCAACGAACCTGGGTAAGGCTGAATGCGCCACTTGATTGGGAAACCCTCATTGCCACCGAGCAAAAACGATTGTATCGCATGTATCGGTTTATTAATTTGTTTACAGATGTGCCACAAATCACTGCTACCGTCAAGCGAAGGAAATATGCGGATCCATTGTTACGATGGATTCCTCGAGATCAAAAGCATACGTATACTTACTTGTACCTACGTCGATTGATTCGAGGAACAGAATACAGTGGGTTGGTTATTCGTCTCCTCTTTTTAGGAGGCCTCAGTTTATGGTTTGTCGATGAGTGGTGGCTGATTTTGCTTGTTAGTATAGTTTGGTTGTACTTAATTGGGTTTCAACTATTCCCATTGGCACAACAATTTCAATACCTGTCATTGGCGCAAATGTATCCTATTACCAGAAAAACACAACTTCAATCCTTTCAAAAGGTCGTTGGGGCTACATTGTTGGTGGCTACGTTCATTCTCGGAATTATTGGTGGCTTCAATGAACTGACTGGTTTGTCAAGAATGGGTATTTGGTTAGGAATGCTTTCTTTTGATGGCTTTTTCTGTTATCTTTACTTACCGATGCGGCTCACGAAACGATTGCAGCCAATTCAATAAAAGTTTAGGTATACGAACGTATATGTGCTTGACGTTACGAAAATAGGCGACTAGAATAATAAGTACTGTGAATTAAGGAGAGAAACTCGATGGATGTTCGTTTTGATAACGACTGGTATCTGCAACCAATTAAAGGTGATACTGGCAAAGCATATATTGGAAAAAAAGCGGATGATAAAGTGTTTATCAAACGAAATACTACACCGATGTTGGCTGCCTTGGCAAAAGAAGGGATTACACCCAAATTAATCTGGACCAAACGGACAGGCAATGGGGATACATTATCAGCGCAAGAATGGCTTGAAGGACGAATTCTTACACCGGAAGAAATTGGGAAACGCAATGATGTGATTGATGTGTTATACCATTTGCATCATTCTAAGTCACTGCAAGAAATACTAGCCAAAGTAGGGGGGAAAACACTCACCCCTCAAAAACTATTAGGAAGTTATTTTACCGATTTGCCAACTGAATTGGTCGGAAATGAATTTTTGACTTTGGTGCATACGTATATTGAAAAACATATTCCTAATTTTAAAAGCACTGAAAAGACGGTTGTGCATGGGGACGTCAATTATCGTAATTGGCTTGTTTGTCAAAATTATTTGTACCTTGTTGATTGGGATTCCATTATGTTTGCCGATGCAGCCTATGATATTGGGACTGTTTTAGGGCATTATTTACCAGTCTCAAACTGGAGTAAGTGGTTAATGAGTTATGGTGTTCAGCCAGATGAGGCGATGTTGGAGAAGACGTATTGGTATGCATTGCTTAGTGTCCTACAAGAGGTAAAAAAACATTATCGTCGTGGGGCGATTAAGGAAGCAAACGAAGAAATTTTGCAATTAAAAAGAATTTATAGTGGCTAATCAGGTGGCGTCCTCAATGGAGGAGACCACCTCATTTGTTGAAAAGGAGCGAAAAAAATGCGCGTTCGTAAACGCAAAGGAGCAGAAGAATTACTGAGTGAAAATTCTCAAATTGTTGTCGCACAACCGGAGGAATGGAAAGGTAAGTGGCAAGAACGTTTCCCAAAAAATCAACCAATTCAGATTGAAATTGGTATGGGGAAAGGTCAATTTATCACGGGAATGGCCAAGGCGAATCCGGAGATAAATTATATTGGCATTGACATGCAAGTCAGCGTGGTCTCGTTTGCACTAGACAAGGTGCTTGCAGAACAGCTACCAAATGTCCAGTTGCTCCATGTGGACGGCTCAGCGCTAACAAATTATTTTGCTGACGGAGAAGTGGATCAAATTTATTTGAATTTTTCCGATCCTTGGCCGAAGAAAAGACATGAGAAACGCCGCTTGACTTCCAAAGAATTTCTGTCAGTTGATGAGCAAATTTTGCGTCCGCAAGGTGAAATTCATTTTAAAACAGATAATCGCGGGTTATTTGAATATTCTTTGGCAAGTTTTTCGCAATATGGCATGGTGCTAAAAAAGGTGTGGCTCGATCTGCATCAATCAGATGAGGTCGCTACGAATATCATGACGGAATATGAAGAAAAATTTTCAGCCAAAGGGCAACCAATTTTTCGTGTTGAAGCCAGTTTCCCAAAGAAAATGAGGTAACAGTTTTGTTTAGCAGTCCAATTTGGACTGTTTTTTTTTTGAAAAAAATTATGCAAAATGTTCTGTACAATCGATGGATTTCATCTAGTTTTGGAAGATTAATTAGGGGAAAAGAAAACAGTTCTTCTTGTTATTTTAGGGGAGAAAGCATTGTTTTCTCTTCTGACTGTTGCTTTTTGCGTACTTATTTGTGGAGGGTGAAAAGAGATGGACATTCAAGAACAATCCGATCAATTGATTCAGTATGGTCTTGACCAGCAGATGCAAGATTTGTATCTCTATGTGGATGAGCAAAACGGAGTAGCCAAGTTTCGCAAGAATGAGCAGATGTCTGTGTTTGCGACCTATTCAAGTCAAGAAGCACGCCAGATTATCTCCCGCTTTAAATTTTTGGGAGAAATGGACATTGGTGAAACCCGCAAGGCGCAATTAGGGGCCATTACGTATGATTTGCTTGAGCAATCGGTTCGCTTGCGCTTGTCAACGGTTGGAGATTATCGCGGCTATGAATCTTTGGTAATTCGCTTTTTAACAAGTAAAGAATATGCGTATAGTTATGCACATGCGGCTGCATATGACGATCTGTTAGTAGATGTAGCGAATCAGCGAGGACTCTTTCTTTTCAGTGGTTCAACGGGTTCAGGGAAAACGACGTTAATGTATCATTTGGCCAAAAAGATGGGTGGCCAAGTTATTACGATTGAAGATCCAGTTGAAATTGAAGAACCGACATTTTTGCAGTTGCAGACCAATGACAAGATTGGTCAAACCTACGATCAATTAATCAAACTTTCTTTGCGTCATCGACCAGATCTCTTATTGATTGGTGAAATCAGAGATAGTTTGACTGCTCATGCAGCCATCCGAGCAGCTTTAACTGGACATCAAGTGTTCGCGACGGTTCATGCAAAGGGAAAGCAAGAGACAGTCACCCGATTACTGGAACTTGGTTGCAGTCAATGGGAAGTGGATAATTGTTTAAGAGGCATCATTTATCAGAAGTTACTGACCACGGATACCGGAATGACACCTGTGATTGATTATCAGCCGTATGAAAGAGAGCGTATATAAAGTGAAAAAACAACGAGTTCCTTCCAAAAGAATTCAACAAAAACAAGTGACGCTCTTTTTAAATATGTTGTTGTTACTGCTAAAAAATGGCTTCGGGCTACAAGAAAGTATGGATATTATGGAGAGAAGCAAACAACTCTCCCCTTTGATGATGCAGAATTTTCAAGCGGTTTTAGTACGAGGCGAGAGCCTAGCCATGTGCTTTCAAGTGATTGGCTGTACGAATAAAGAAGTGAGTCAAGTATATTTCGCAACAGTACATGGGAATGTTACGCAAACATTAGCAACGATTGTTGATCAAAGAAAACGACTGGCCAAACAAAAACAAGAGCTGTTAAAAGCAAGTGCCTATCCGCTTGCATTGGTCGCGATGGTTCTCTTTTTATTGATTGGTATGAACGTCTTTTTCTTACCACAACTACTAATGACCAATATGATTTCTCGCGATCATTGGGGTGTGCGGTTTATTCAATATGCACCAATTAGCGTCCTGCTTGTAAGTTGTCTGGGTGTCCTGGGCTATTTGGGAACGAAAAGAACCTTCAATAACATTTCAGGAATAAAAAAAGCTACTTTTTTTTGCAAACTGCCTTTTGTCGGCTCACTGTATTCGATGTATCAAACAAGCTATTTTTCAATGGAGTGGGGACAACTATATACACAAGGACTTGAGAGCAAACAATTATTAGCGTGTATGCATGAATTACCTAAGAATACCATCATGTATGAAATGGCTGTCGCAATGAAGGAACGGTTTTTGGTAGGGGACTCATTTTCTGAAATGATTCAAACCTATCCATTTCTGATGCCGGAAGTTGCAGTCATTATCTACCAAGGTGAGCGCACGGGAAGATTGGGAGAAGAATTGTTGGTTTATAGTCAAATCGTCTTGGCACAATTTGCTGAAAGAAGTGAACGATTGTTGAAATGGGTCCAACCCATCTTGTTTTGTTTGATTGCCTGTCTAGTCATCAGTATGTATGCAGCAATGTTGTTACCAATGTATCAAAACATAGGAGGAGATTTATTTTGAAAAAAAAGACGAAAAAGTATGAAGGTTTCACGTTAGTCGAGGTCATGATTGTCCTATTTATTATCGCTGCCTTAGCAATAATTCTTCTACCAAATATCATGAATCAGTCAAAAAAAGCTCAGGACACGAAACAAAAAATTGAGCAAAAAATGACGGATACAAACAAAGAACTCGAGACATGGACAAGCATCAATGAGTAAAATTGGGCACCAAATACGAGGATTCACGCTTATTGAGACTTGTGTCGCACTGATAATTTTTTTAAGTGTTGTTTCTTTAAGTTCGTATCAATTCAACGATACAAGAGATGCATTACTAGCAGGCCAGTTCTTCCAAAATTTCGAACGGGAAGTGAAGATTCAGCAACAACGAGCAATGATTCTCGGCAAAACGACAGCCATACAATATAGCAATCGCTCATTTCTATTTATGGAAGGGAACACGGCCAAACGCATGCCTTTGCCGAAGAATGTTTCGCTATTGGTCACGACATTTGTGGAATTTCGTTTTAAGGGATGGACTGGGAATACCAATACAACGATGACGTTGCCCTTTTCATGGAGCGAAGGTGGAAAAACAAAACGAGTCACCTACACATTTAAATTTGGAAGTGGTAATTTTGAAAAACATGTTCCATAAAGGTTTTATCGCAGCGGAGGGCTTTATTAGTTTATTTTTACTGTCAGTTTGTTTGATTCCAATTTTTCAACTTTGTTCAACGTGGTTGGAAGCAAGTAAAAAAGAGCAAGCCAAGATTGAAATGAATTGCGTGTTGTTTGAAGCAGTACTCACTCAAAGTAGTCAATCCTCACAATATACCATTCAATTGTCAAAGGAACGTGCAAGTATTTATCTAGGAAGTGATCAGGTTGAAGTTTACCAAACAGATGAATGGATTCATGCTGATTGAAGGAGTCATTCTCCTATTTTTAACGCTCTTCATTTTGACAATTAGTAATCAAGTGTTTCATTATGTGTATGCCGTTCAGCCTCATTTATACCAAAGGCGCGAGCAAGAATGGGCGATTTTCCTCATTTATTTAGAAGAGAATGTCAACAACTGCCAAAATGTAGTGTTAACGAACAGCGGGGTTTCATTAGAAATTTTGGAAGATCCCAAGCAACCAATTGATCAACGAAAGTGGATTAATGTAGAAATTAAAAAAGGGGCCAATCAACGTGTGATTTTCTCAAAAAAAGGAGGAACGTGGATTGTGCTAACCAAAGTGAGGCGAGTTAATTATTCATTACAAAATGAAATATTGACCGTAAAAGCAACTTTTGAGGATGGCGAGGTGAAAAGCAGTCGAATCAAATTGGCACAAATCAAAACAGGGAAGTTTGTTGGTGGTAGCGATTAGTCTGCTTTTTTTCCTCTTAACATTTTTGTATATGGTGCGATCGAGTGCCCACTATGCCAAAGCATCGCGTGAATTAATTGCTTATAATTATCAGTTACGTATTATGGAAGAACTTTTTCTACAAAAATATGAAAAGCAGTTATTATCTGCTCAACCGGGAGTGAATGGAACGATTCAATACAATCTTGGAGAGATTCGATTTAAGACAACTACCACATATATTGAATATACGATTGTGGCAAACAGTCGTGTTTATCATCAAAGAACAATTGCTCGAAGTGAGGAAGCAAAAGAAGCAAAGGAATTGCATGAAACAGCAGTGAAAAAAACAGTTTCTGAAAAAAAATAATACAGTAACGAAAGAACGTCATCCGGAAATAGGAACGTTCTTTTTTAATGCTTTGTACATCAATTCACAGGATATAGTGGTATTTAGTGATGCAAGTTATTTTATTTAGCATAAAGGTAGAATTCAATGAAAAGCTTTGCATCTAGCCAGTTGATTATTTAGAATAAATCATTTAGAATTATACAGGTGAAAGTAGTGTTATAGTATTTGAAATGAGGGGTCAGATGACGATAAAAAAAGTTGAAGAGAGTTTCTCACGAAATCTAACTGCGGTTCAATTGTTGCAAAATGCACTATCATCATCATTCATTGATGCATATGTTGAGCATGTGGAGAATCTTGTAGACGACTATCAAGTTCGCGTGATTGATGGTGTTCCGGATGAGAAATCAGTTAAGCGATTACAAGAAATTTATCAACAGTTAGCTACCGAACAGCTGACACCCGAAGAAATTCGCAAGGTGTCTCAACTTGTTTTACTGAAAGGAACTCAGACGGAGCCGTTGCAACCAAATCATCAATTAACACCCGATGGCATAGGCTTTTTGTTTATTTATCTAATCGAACAACTCTATCCTAGAAAAGAGAAACCCCTAACGATTCTTGATGTAACTGTGGGAATGGGCAATCTTTTACTGACCATTATCAATAATTTGCGTATAGCAGGTTATCAGTCAATCAAAGGCGTAGGTGTCGATAATGATGAAACGCTATTGGGAGTGGCAGCAGCGACGAGTTCATGGATGGGTGAAACGTTGACTTTGTTCCATCAAGATGGACTACAAGCGATGTTACTTGAACCAATGGATGTAGCGGTAGCTGATTTGCCGGTGGGTTATTATCCCGATGATGAGCGAGCTAGTGAGTTTATGATGAGCGTCTCGCAAGAACATAGTTATGCACACCATTTGCTAATGGAACAAAGCATGCGTTATGTCAAAGAATCCGGCTATGGTCTTTTTCTACTCCCAACGAATTTTTTGCAAACAGATCAGAGTCATGTAGTAAAAAAATGGTTGCAGGAGCGGGTATTCTTGCAAGGAATTATTGAATTGCCTGATGAATTATTCAAGCAAGATACCTCTCGTAAGAGCATCGTAATTGTACAAAATAGAAATGAGCACACGAATCAGGTTCCAGAAGTACTTCTAGCAAAACTAGGTAGTTTAAGTAACCCAAAAAGTATTCAAGCGTTCTTTACTCAATTTGAAACATGGTTACAAGAAAACAAAAAAGAAATCAAGGATTAAATGAACTTAATGAAAGAAATGAGGAAACCACATGTCAAAAACAATCGCAATTAACGCAGGTAGTTCTAGTTTAAAATGGCAATTGTACGAAATGCCTGAAGAAACAGTTATCGCTAAAGGTCTAGTAGAAAGAATTGGAATTACTGATTCAATCTTCACTGTAAAATATGGTGATGGTCAAAAATACGAAGTTGTTACAGATATTCCTGATCATGAGATTGCAGTCAAAATGTTACTTGATCAATTAATTGAGTTAAATATCTTAAAATCGTATGATGAAATTACAGGCGTTGGCCACCGTGTCGTTCATGGAGGAGAATATTTTGATAAGTCAGTGATTATTGATGATGATGTGATTGCAAAAATTGAGGAAGTAGCAGTCTTTGCACCATTGCATAACCCTGCACATTTAATGGGAATCCGCGCCTTCAAACATTTATTGCCAAATATCATTAGTGTGGCCGTTTTTGATACAGCTTTCCATGCCAATATGCCACGTGAAGCTTACTTATATAGTGTACCACTCTCTTATTATAATGATTATAAGGTTCGTAAATATGGAGCGCATGGAACAAGCCATCGGTACGTTTCACAAAGAGCAGCTGACATTTTAGGAAAACCAGTAGAAGACCTAAAAATTATTACTTGTCACTTGGGAAATGGTGGCTCGATTACAGCTGTGAAAGAAGGAAAATCGGTCGATACATCTATGGGATTCACACCATTAGCTGGGATTACCATGGGAACACGCTCAGGAGATATTGATGCAGCAGTGTTACCATATTTAATGAAAAAACTAGACATTGATATCGATGAAATGTTAAATATTCTAAACAAAAAATCCGGCTTATTAGGTTTAACGGATGGTCTTTCAAGTGATATGCGTGACTTACAAGCAAATGCAGACAAAGAAGAAGTGAAAGTAGCGCTAGAAATTTATTACGATCGAATTCGCAAATACATTGGTAGCTACTTTGCAGTTATGGATGGAGCAGATGCGATTGTCTTTACTGCGGGTATTGGCGAAAATTCTTCTTCTGTTCGTTCAGAAATTATCAAAGGTCTTTCTTGGTTTGGTATTGAATTGGATGAAGCAGCGAATGCAAAATTTGGCGAACACGTTATTTCAACGAAAGATTCAAAAGTGAAGGTGTTATTGATACCAACGGATGAAGAGTTGATGATTGCACGTGACGTTGAAGCATTACGTTCAGAATCAAACGAATAGAAATTATGAGCACCAATAAACGTAACTAAAAACGGACTTTTAAGAGGAATGGTTCATCTAAAAGTTAGCTGTTGAGAGAGTGGAGAATTCGCACTCTCTTTTTTTTGTAGCATGTTTGTATGGCATCTTACAGAATCGTCACATGTTCGAGATATGTTGTTCTTTTTGAAAGAAATACGATAGACTAAATGAAAAGAAGAAAAAGGAGGCACCAAATGATAGAGATTCAGCAATTAAATAAGCAGTATGGCACAAAAATGGCGTTAAAAAATTTAAATTTAACTATACCTGAAGGCAAAATTTTTGGTTTTTTAGGGCACAATGGAGCAGGCAAATCAACAACCATTAAAAGTATGGTTAGTATTATCGAACCCACATCTGGAAATATTTTTTTTGATGGGCAGTCATTGACTGAAAATCGAGAAGCAATCAAAAAAAGAATCGGCTATGTCGCTGACTCACCAGATTTATTTTTGCAGCTAACGGCTGGTGAATATTGGAACCTTCTAGCTGAGGCTTATGAAATTGACAAGAATCAACGGAGTATCAGGTTGAATGAGTTAATGGATGTATTTGAGATGGCTTCTCACCAAGAAGAAACGATCGCAAGTTTCTCACATGGTATGCGCCAAAAAACGATGATTATTGGAGCCCTTTATTCTGATCCAGATATTTGGATTTTAGATGAACCATTACAAGGCCTAGATCCGCAAGCAGCATTTAATTTAAAAGAAATGATGAAAAAACATACCGAAAAAGGCAAAACAGTTGTTTTTTCTACCCATGTGTTAGATAGTGCCCAACAACTTTGCGATGAGTTAGCTATTTTAAAACAAGGGGAATTATTATATAACGGGACAGTCGCTGATTTATTGTTGACGGCGCCAAATCAATCCCTTGAAGCCATTTATTTAAATATGACAGGCAAAAAAGAAAGTGAAGCAACCATTGACGCCTTGGAAAATGGAGGCGAGGTGCATGATTAGTTCACAGCTGAAAGCATTAATGAACGTCAATCTTTTGTTTATTAATCCACAAGTAACGGAACGTGCACGCAAAAAAGGCAAGCAAGGGAAGCAATTAACACGGTATATTGTTCAACAGTATCTGTTGTCGATGGTGGTTTTTCTAGGCATTTATGGACTATCAATGCTTAGCATAGACTTTTCAAAAAATGTTGGTTTTTTCACTTTTTATATGGGATTATTTAGTATTCTAGCTTTGTCACAAGGCATATCAACAGTGTATAATGTTTTTTTTGAAAGCCAAGATTTAGCGGGCTATTTGCCACTCCCTTTTCGTCAAAGAGAGATTTTTCTGGCGAAAATGTTGATTGTTGCACTGTCGATTGTCCCTTTCATCTTACCTTTGCTCTTGATGTATTTTTTGACAAGCTGGCGTTCGGGCGTAAATGTGTTGCTTGCTGTCGTCTTAGCTATCATTTCATTTAGTCTTTTCTTAATGCTTACTTTTGAATTATGTAGTTTTCTCGTATTTGGTTTGACCAAAACAAAAGTATTCAAGAAACATAAAAAACTAATGACCAGTTTGTTGCTGATTTTGTCAACACTGATTGCAGTATTGGGAATTTTGTTTATGAGCCAGCAATCCTCTTCTACGATGACTGAAAACCAAGTGGATCGGACGGTCATCTCAGGGCTGTTACCCTTTTATTGGATGGTTAGCACTCCATTTCAGCTGAATGGATTGCTTTCATGGGGAGGCTTTCTAGGCATAATTGTGCTTGGTGTTTGGTTAATTAAGCAATTGATTTTACCAAAGTTGTATGAACAATTGCTCGATGCATCTCCAGGTATAACGCACGAAAAGAGAAAGCAAAAAGTCAATCAGTCATTTATTCAGATGTTAGTCAATTACAACTTCCAACTAATGAAAGACCCAAATCTTTTGATGCAAGTGGTGACCAATTCATTATTGATGCCTCTTATTTTTATTATTAGTTTTGGTATTTCTGGTGGGGTAAGTGCTGCGCAACTTGATGCGAAATTTGCGATTGTATTTTTGTTAGTTGGCATCTTCTTAGCTTATTTAATTGCAACACCATCCTCGTTTATTGCTTTAATTATTTCATTGGATAAACTTAATTTTCTCTATGTCAATGCGCTACCAATTAATCGTAAAATGTATTTGAAAGTGAAGTTTTGGATGGGCGTAGGTGTGCAAGTCATGCTGTTTTTGATTGCATCGATTGTCGCTTATTTCTTATTCCATATTCCGTTGTCATTATTGGCAAGCATGCTAGTGGGTGGCATCATCTCTAGTTATGTTTTTAGTGAATATTACTTTTGGAGAGATTTTCGTTTGATGGATCTTTATTGGACCAATGTCAATCAACTTGTTACACGGGGATCGGGCACAACAGGGATGATTTTAAAAATGTTCGGTGGGTTAATTGGCGGTGGCATCTTGATTGGGTTGGCGACTTTTGGTGTATTGGTCTTTTCCGCATTTATTACCACTATCATCTTGTTGCTCTTGGTTATTTTGCTAACGGTTATGGCGTTTGTTTTCTATCAACGGAAATACTGGCAGGCATTTGCCTAGTACTAGTAGGTCAATGTGCTACCCTTAGACTGACGAAATAAAAAAAACTAGTTGATGAACTGTAAAAATCCCCCAAAGTTAACTTTTTGGGCTAACTTTGGGGGATTGGTTCAAACGCAACTAGTTTTTTTCTTTTGGAAGATGATTTTCTAAATCTGTGCGAACAATTAACACATCACATGGGGCATTGCGGATGACATATTCCGAGACGGAGCCAATAAAGAGACGTTCAACGGCGTTCAATCCGGTTGCACCTAGCATAATTAAGTCAACATTTTTTTCTTTTGGTAATTGTTTGGCAATAATGGTTTTTGGTGATCCATAGTCAACAACAGAAGAAATTTTGGTGATGCCTTCTTTATTGGCAGTTTCGGTATATTCTTGAAGCGATTTTTTAGCCAGTTCGGTTGCTTGTTCAGCTAAAACAGAATCAAACGCAGCGACGGTTTGGAAAGCCCTCGTATCGATTACGTGTACCAAAAGTAATTCTGCATCATTTCGTTTTGCTACGTTGACCGCTTTTTTAAAGGCTAATTCCGCTTCCTTTGAACCATCCACAGCGACCATAATTCGATTGTATTGTTGTAGCATTGACAACACCCCATTTCATAAATTTTTGCTAACTTTACCTACTAATATTGTAGTCTTTTTACGGAAAAAAAGGAAATAAATAACAGATTAATCACTCATCTTTTTGGCAAATGCGAAACTGAATACACCAGAAACAAGCAAAACGCTTGCAATATAAAACATCGCAAGAACCTTTGTTTCAAAGAAATGCAACGCGATGCCTATCAAACCTAAGCCTATCAGTTGATAGGCATAGTGGATAATAAACCGCTCATTTTTCTCGTTGTGATCAATTAATTGGAAAAAAATGTTTTTTTTCCAACGAATTAGTAAGCCAACTAGACTAAGTAAGATTGCGAATAATAGTATCATGAAGAACGCTCCAGTCTGAATTACTTAATTTAAGTATAGGAGAAAGGGCAATGAGAAGCAAGTCGCGGTCAAAAGAAAATTCGATAGGCATTAGTTTTTTTATCTTTTATAAAATCAGTTATAATAGAATGGAACAAGAACAAGGAGGAAAAACATGGGGTTTTATTCAAAGCTTGAAAAATGGGTTAGCGGGATTGTGGATATCATGCTTGCAATTTTAATTATTCTGATCCTCGTTGTAATGGGCGAAGCAATCTTTAATATTGTTGTGCAAGTCATTCCTTTATCTTCAATGGATACGCTATCCTCTCTGATTGAAGAGGTTGCCACATTGTTTATTTTGTTAGAAATTATTTTGATGTTATTACGCTATATGAAAGAAGGGCATCATATACCTGTACGCTATTTGATTTTAATTAGTATGACAGCGATTTTACGTCAATTATTATTATCACACGATGGAGGCGCCCAGACGCTTTTCTTTTCAGTGGCAATTTTAATTCTAGTAGTTGTATTGTTAATCTTGGAAAAAATTAAGGCTTTCCACACCGCATCTTCAGAACCTTTAGAGCAAATTAAGCAGGAAGAGCATTAGTGATAAAAGAAAAAAACTATTCAACGAATTCGTTGAATAGTTTTTTGTATGTAAAAAGTGAGAAAATAAAAATGGGTAAAATCCGTAGATGCCGTTTTCTTATCCCGGTGTATTGATCCCGCAAATGTAAGCAGGTGGGCTCCACGGTCAAACGATCGAACTACCAAATGACAAGGCTTGTTACCAAATTTGACACCGGACGGATCCCAATATATCAATAAAATGTTCGGTCAACACAAAAAGGGAAAATTCGTACATCACAGATTGCCCACATAAATCATAACATATCTTGCATGTCCTTACAATGCTAGTGAATCTAACAACTTAGTGAGGCGGCGTTTCTTTTTTGCGACGTTTCAGCTCTTTTAAGCGGTTCTGAAGCGCCTGTTCATAGCGGCCAGTTTCTTTTGGAAAATAGTATTGTTTGTTTTGTAATGATTTCGGTAGATAAGTTTGGTTCACCCAACCATCATAAAACTCGTGAGGGTATTGATACCCTACACCTCTATTTAAGGCTTTTGCCCCTTGATAATGACTATCTCGCAAATGATCAGGGATTTGTCCTGCGCGTCCATCTTTGATGTCGGCAATCGCTGCATCCAAAGCAGTATAGGCTGAATTGGATTTTGGAGAGAGACAAAGATCGACAACGGCTGTGGCCAATGGAATTCGGGCTTCTGGTAAACCTAGGCGTTCAGCAGCTAAAACGGCATCGACTGTACGAGCAGCGGCAGCGGGATTTGCCAAACCAATGTCTTCATAGCCAATTACGAGTAGCCGCCGACAAATGCTTGCCAAATCTCCAGCTTCAACTAGGCGGGCTAAATAGTGCAATGCGGCATCGGGATCACTTCCCCGAATCGATTTTTGAAACGCCGAAATCACATCATAGTGCGCGTCACCATCTTTGTCATGTGACAACGCTTTTCTTTGGACGCATTCCGCAATGATTGTCAAGGTGAGTTGGATCACATGATCAGTATTTGGTGGTGTTGATTTTGCTGCCAGCTCTAACGCGTTGAGCGCGCTACGCAAATCCCCATTTGTCACCCGAGCCAAATGATTGAGGGCCGCATCATCGATGGTTAAAGGCATGTTACCTAAACCCCGTTCTTTATCGAGTAGCGCTTGTTGGAGAGCCAAACGGATATCGTCTTCACTCAAAGGATACACTTCAAAAATTTGTGTTCGACTTCGGATAGCCGGATTGATGGTAATATAAGGATTTTCAGTGGTTGCGCCAATGAGGATGATTCGTCCATTTTCTAAATGGGGTAACAAAAAATCTTGTTTTGTTTTATCCAAGCGATGCACTTCATCTAGGAGCAAAATGACGGTACCACTCATCTTGGCTTCCTCGGCGACAATTTGCAAATCTTTTTTGGAATCCGTGGCGGCATTCAGCGTTCGAAAAGCGAAATGGGTAGACCCAGCAATAGCACTGGCAATACTTGTTTTCCCCGTACCTGGAGGGCCATAGAGAATCATGGAAGAAAGCAAATGGGCATCCACCATGCGACGAATAATTTTTCCTGGCCCAACTAAGTGTTGTTGACCAACGACTTCTTCTAAGTTACGCGGACGCATACGATAGGCTAAAGGGTGATACATGGTTATTCGACTCCTTCTACATGTTGCTATAGTTAGTATAGCATAATTTCCTAAGTTCTCGTGTGGTTCTAAAGGAGTAATAATGGTAAACTTGAGCTACCACATAATTAAAGGAGAACGAAATGGCAAAAGACACAATGTTGACCTATTTAGATGAACAAATAGAAAAAAAACTAGCCGATTTTGATTTGGCGATTGATTGGGATACTCGTAACCATGCAATTGAATTGATTATTCGTTTGTACGCAGAAAATACCAATCACTTAACAATCGATGATCAAGAAGGAGTCCGTTCTGAAGAAGAAGTGATTGAATTCGAAGACGCCATCTTATTCTATGATGACCAAAAAACAAGCTTTGATGAAGCAGACTACTTAGCAACGATTCCATTTGCAGGGAAAAAAGGTCTTCAGCAAAAAGTGATTGATGCGTTAGTTCGTTATCTACCAGATATCCTGATCAATGGGCAAGATGATCTGCTCGACTTTCTTGTTTCCGAAGATGCAAGTACGTTTGAGTTACACTTTTCAAAGGAAACTTTCCAACACATCCAGGCGGAAATAAGTAACCCCAACAATGAACGTTATTTACCGTACCCAAGTTATTAAGGAGAATCAGTGAGATGAAATGGAATGAAGTAAAAATAGAAACAGCAAGTGAAGCGGTCGAAGCAGTCGCCAATCTATTGATGGAAGCGGGAGCGAGTGGTGTAGCAATCGAAGATGCCTTGGATGTAGCAAATTTCCACTCGGATGAATATGGAGAATTATTAACCAAAGAAGGGTTTGACCACATTAAGGAAGGCGCTTTGGTCATGGCTTATTTTCCAGAGACTGTCTTTTTACTGGAACATTTGCCCTTTATCCAAGCCCAAATTGATAAGTTACCTGAATTTGGCCTAGCCATTGGGAAAAATACGATGACAGTCAGTGAAGTGGCGGAAGAGGATTGGGCGACTGCTTGGAAAAAATATTACCACCCTGTTCGAGTGACGCGTTATTTAACCATTGTTCCTAGTTGGGAAACGTACCAACCAACGATGCCGGACGAAAAGGTTATTTTGCTAGATCCTGGTATGGCGTTTGGGACTGGTACGCATCCAACGACTAACCTAACGTTGCAAGCACTAGAAGTGACTTTGCGAGGTGGTGAGACTGTCTTAGATGTTGGCACGGGCTCTGGTGTGTTAAGCATTGCTAGTAAGTACTACGGAGCCAAAGAGGTTCATGCGTTTGATTTGGATAGTGTTGCAGTGGCTGCAGCGCAAGAAAATATGGATTTAAACCCAATTGCCAAAGAGGTAACGGTCTCGGCTAATGATTTATTAACGGGTATTACCATCCAGGCAGATGTGATTGTGGCAAATATTTTAGCCGATATCATTGTGCGTATGATACCAGACGCTGCTCGACTGTTAAAACCCGCCGGTCATTTTATTGTTTCAGGCATTATTTCCGAGAAAAAGCCACTGATTTTGGCAGAGATGCAGGCACATGGTTTTCTATTGGCACAGATGTTTACACAAAAAGATTGGCATGCGCTGATTTTCGTAAAAATGGAGGAAGATGATGCAACGCTACTTTCTTAATACAGCTTATGGAACTACGACACCGCAGTCCTATGAAGTATCCGGGGAACCCTTTCATCATATGGTTCACGTGATGCGGATGGAGGTAGGCACACAGGTATATCTGGTTTTTAGCGATGGTGTCAGTGTTGAAGCCCGAATTGGCCAAATAAACTCAGATTCAGTGGTGCTTGAGTTAGGAAATCGCGAGCAAGTTCATCGCGAGTTACCAATTAACGTGACCATCGCAAGTGGCTTTCCAAAAGGCGATAAGTTGGAATGGATTGTCCAAAAGGGAACGGAACTAGGAGCAAATCAATTCCTTGCCTTTCCAGCTAAGACATCCATTGTCAAATGGGATCAAAAGAAACGTCAAAAAAAGCAAGAGCGACTACAGAAAATTGCCCAAGAAGCAGCTGAGCAATCCCATCGGCAAAGCTGTCCTCGAGTAGTACTACTCGAGAATCAAAGTCAATTGTTGACACAAATGCAAACCGCAGATCAGGTACTCATTGCTTATGAAGAGTCGGCCAAAAAAGGGGAACATGCCCAATTGGTAGAAACCTTCAAAAAAATGCGGCCGGGGCAACAGCTATTGGTGATTTTTGGTCCAGAGGGCGGCTTTTTACCAGAGGAAATTGCGCAATTTCTTTCAGCAGGAGCGCTCTGTTGTGGGTTGGGACCACGTATTTTACGAACAGAGACCGCACCACTTTATGTGTTGGGGGCCGCCAGTTATCATTATGAACTCTGCCAAGCGGAACCAACGTCCGTGGATTGAAAAAAACGCTATTTCTTTGTATAATAAGACCAATCATTTGGAAAGTACTGCTGACAGGTGGTACTTTCTTTTTTCTTTCCAAAAAATGAACGAAACCAGAAATCACAGAAGTGGCCATTGGAAAAGAGTCCGATGGAAAAGTGGAGACTTTTTCACATCCGTCGATTTTTTAAAGAAGGGGTAGGGAGTATGGCAAAAGATATCATCTTGACTGGCCCAGGGGTCATGAATATGGTTGCACGTTACATGAGTGACGAACATGTAGCATTTGTGCAAAAAGCATTGGATTACGCGACAAAAGCACATGAAGGGCAGTTTCGTAAGTCAGGGGAACCGTATATTATTCATCCTATTCAAGTGGCCGGGATTTTAGCAGAATTGCAAATGGATCCGCATACCGTTGCAACAGGCTTTTTACACGATGTTGTTGAAGATACGGAAGTGACTCTTCAAGATTTAACGGACGAATTTGGGCCGGATGTTGCAATGCTAGTCGATGGTGTAACGAAATTAGGGAAAATTAAATACAAATCACATGAAGAGCAATTAGCAGAGAATCACCGAAAAATGTTGATTGCCATGGCACAAGATTTACGGGTCATTATGGTTAAATTAGCTGACCGGTTGCATAATATGCGTACGCTAAAACATTTACGTGAGGACAAACAGCGCCGAATTGCTCGAGAAACACTTGAAATCTATGCACCATTGGCTCATCGTTTAGGGATTAGTCGTATTAAGTGGGAATTAGAGGACCGTTCATTGCGGTACATTAATCCACAACAGTATTACCGCATCGTCCATTTAATGAAGACCAAACGCGATGAACGCGAAGCTTATGTTGAAAAAACGGTAGAGGAATTACGGGTAGCTACGGAAGAACTAGATATTTATGCTGAAATATATGGTCGGCCCAAGCACATCTATTCCATTTATCGCAAGATGGTGGATAAGAAAAAGCAATTTGATGAGATTTATGATTTATTAGCTATTCGGGTGATTGTGGATTCAATTAAGGATTGCTATGCAGTCTTAGGAACCATCCATACCAAATGGAAACCAATGCCGGGCCGTTTCAAAGATTATATCGCGATGCCAAAAGCCAATATGTACCAATCTTTGCATACCACAGTCATTGGACCAAATGGGAACCCCGTAGAAATTCAAATTCGAACACATGAAATGCATGAAATTGCCGAATTTGGGGTAGCCGCACACTGGGCCTATAAGGAAGGTAAAACAGACAAAGTTAAACCAGATCAAATGACGGAACAAGTCGGCTGGTTTAAAGAAATTTTGGAACTCAAAGATGAAAGCTATGATGCCTCTGATTTTATGGAAGGGGTCAAAGGAGATATCTTTAGCGACAAAGTCTATGTTTTCACTCCAAATGGGGATGTTTCTGAACTCCCACAAGGCTCAAGTCCACTTGATTTTGCCTACAATATCCATACTGATATTGGCAACAAGACCGTTGGAGCGAAGATTAATGGCAAAATGGTCCAATTGGATTATAAATTGAAAAATGGGGATATTGTCGAAATCTTGACTTCTCCCAATTCGTTTGGTCCAAGTCGGGATTGGCTAAAATTGGTGGCAACAAGCAAAGCCAAAAACAAAATCAAACGATTTTTTAAAACGCAAGATCGGGATGCCAATATTGTAAAAGGACATGATGCGGTCGTTCGAACTTTAATGGATATGGGGTTTGTACCGAAAGAAATCTTGACCAAAACAAAACTACAAGAAGCATTAGGTCGCTTTAATTATCAGACAGACGATGACCTATTTGCCGCAGTCGGCTTTGGAGAAGTTAGTCCAACGACTCTAGCCAATCGTTTAACCGAAGAAGAACGCAAGGAACGTGATCTAGAAAAACAAAAGCAGCAAGTCCAAGAACTTCTGAATCAGCCTGTCAAAAAAGAACCTGAAAAAATGAAGGTACGCCATGAGGGAGGCATTGTCATCCAAGGGGTGGACAACTTGCTCATTCGGATCAGTCGTTGTTGCAACCCCGTACCAGGTGATCCAATCGTTGGGTATATCACCAAAGGACGCGGCATCTCTATTCACCGAGCGGATTGCCCCAATGTGCGCAATTCAGAGGAAGTCGAAAATCGGCTAATTGAGGTGGAATGGGAAGACACAGCCAGCAAAGAAAAAGAATACGATGCGGATATTGAAATTTATGGATACGATCGTTCAGGTTTGTTAAATGACATCTTACAAACAGTTAGCTCTATGACGAAACGGCTAGTTGGAGTAGAAGCACGTAGCAATAAGGAAAAAACAGCAACGATTCGACTAACTGTAGGAATTCAAAATCTTGCGCATCTTCGATCAATTGTTGAAAAAATTAAGCAAGTACCCGACGTTTATAGCGTTCGTCGTATGAAAGGATAAAAAAAGATGCGAGCAGTTGTTCAACGCGTATCCCAAGCTCAGGTAGCGGTTGATGAGGTTTGTTTAGGAAAGATTGATTGTGGCTTTGTCGTTTTATTAGGCATTCATCAAGAAGATACAATCGACGATGCCCATTATCTCGCCAAAAAGATTGCTCAATTACGAGTGTTTGAGGATCATGAGGGAAAAATGAATGAATCCTTGGCTACGATTGGAGGCGCAGTTTTAAGTATTTCACAATTTACCTTATATGCGCAAACCAAGAAAGGCAATCGCCCAAGTTTTATTGCAGCAGCACGACCGGAAGTGGCCGAACCACTTTATGAGGCGTTCAACCAAGCACTACGCGAAAAAAATATTCCTGTGGCAACGGGAAAATTTGGTGCAGAAATGCAAGTTTCCTTGATTAATGATGGACCCGTAACGATTCTTTATGATACACGAGAAAAAGAGTAACCCTAACCAAAGCATAAGGCAAAAAACCACAGAAGAACGAATGGCTTGACCTTCGTTCTTCTGTGGTTTTTTATCACTCTTTCAGCGGCGCTTTATTTTTGGGAGTAGCCTTGATTTTTGAAGGCGCAACGCCATATATTTTTTTGAAGGATTTACTGAAATGATAGGCATCTTCGTAGCCGACTGCCTGAGCGACATCTTTTACGGATCCATGTTGATCTTGAAGCAGTTGGAAGGCATGCTTTAGACGAACTTGAATTAAATAGGTGATGGGCGATATTCCTAATTGTTCTTTAAAACTTTTGGAAAGGTAGGTTGGGCTAACATAATAAGCATTAGCTAATGATTCCAAGGAAATGTCTTTTTCAAAGTTGTGTTCAATATAACTTTGCACGGAGGTAACCACACGAGTCAAACGTTCATTTTTTAAAGTAGGACGCTGTTTGGCTTCTTCAAAGCGTTCGTTTGACTGAACACTGCGTAACAAAAAAATGAGTAGTTCCGTCACTAGTGCTTGCCCCATTAGCTTAAAGCCATCTGGTTGATCGTTAAATTCCTTCATTAATTGCCAGGCTTTATCGAAAATTTGTAGCTGATTTTCTCGCAACAATACGTGGGGACTCGCGGTTGGGAAGACATTGGGTGCCAAGTCCGGAAGTTGAAATTGACGAATGCCAATATGTAGTTGGTGAGAATAAGAGGTCATACTTTGTTTTTCAGCATGTTCAACCTGAGGATTAAAAAGCAATAAATCACCGCCACGAATGGTATGCCATTGATTTTGGAACCAATACGTGGCTTCCCCTTCCAACAGGAAACTAATTTCAAAAAAATCATGGGTATGTCGATGATAATGATTGCCAGGCTGGTTCCAAACATCGAAGACATAAAGAATTTCCGGTTGAAAAAACATGATTGAATTCCTCCATTAAACTTAATCGCTTTCTTTAGTATAGCTGAAAAAAAATAGAACGGGTATGAAATTGATTGAATAAGGTAAAATTATCCATCTTTCTAACTAAATAATTCCATTCTTATTTTGTTTAAGAACGATAAGATAGGACTAGCAAAAAAGTTGGAGGAAGACAAAATGAATAATTTTCAATGGATTTGGCAATATGCGAAATCTTACTCTAGGCAATTAGGTTTAGCATTGGTATTTTTGCTGCTGAATGCGGCATTAATTGTGATTAATCCACTACTATCAGGAAAATTGGTTGATGTGGTAATTGACCAGCAAAAAACAGAGTGGCTCGTGCCATATGTAAGCATCATGATTGCGGTGACGTTCATTCGGACTATTATCCGCTACACGTATCAAATCTTGTTTGAACGCGTTGGTCAAAATACCTTATTTGTTTTAAGACAAGATATGTACAAGAAATTGCAAGAACTGGATTTTGATTTTTTTAATCACACCCGAGTGGGGGACATTATGGCCCGGATGACTGGTGATACCGATGCAATTCGCCATTTTGTTTCATGGGTAGTTTACAATATTCTTGAATGTGTGATTTGGTTTGTTTTAGCCATGATTGTGATGATGACGTTAAGCGTTCCTTTGACACTAGCGATGCTGGTTGTGACGCCACTGATTTATTTTTTTACTACTAAAATGTCAAAAGAAGCCCACCCAGTGTTTTTTGAGATTCGCGAAAGTTTTTCCCGCTTGAATTCTATGGTAGAAGAAAATATTGGTGGCAATCGAGTTGTAAAGGCTTTTACAAGAGAACCGTATGAGCTGGAAAAATTTGCAAAACACAATGAAGATTACAAAGCAAAAAATATGGCTTCAGCAAAAGTATCTGCTACTTATCTTCCATGGCTAGATTTATTTGCAGGAAGCCTTTCCTTGATTTCATTGGCACTAGGTGGATGGTTGGTGATTCGCCAACAAATGACATTAGGCGATCTAATCGCGTTTAATGGCTTTTTGTGGATGTTGAATATGCCCATGCGAATGAGTGGTTGGTTAATTAATGATGTGCAACGGTTTTCCGCTGCATGCATCAAAATCAGACAAATGCTAAATACGAAACCCCAAATTCCAATTGCCGCTCACTCAGAAGAAGTGACAATTCGAGGAGATATCACATTTGACAATGTTTCTTTCCATTTTTCGGATGATCCAGAAACGGAAGTCTTATCAAGAATTTCTTTTTCGGTTCATCCGGGACAAACGATTGGCATTTTAGGGGAGACCGGCTCTGGGAAAACGACGTTAGTAAATTTAGTCGCTCGTTTTTATGATCCAACAACGGGTCAAGTCCGTATTGATGGGAAGGATGCCAAAAGTTACCCGGTTCGGCAACTCCGGGAAAACATTGCTATGGTCATGCAAGATATCTTCCTCTTCTCTAACACAATTGAAGAAAATATTGCATTTGGAAATCCAACCGCCGATGCACCTTATATCCGTGAAATGGCTCGCATTGCTGACGCAGATTTTTTTATCAGTAAAATGCCAGATGGGTACAGTACGATTATCGGTGAACGGGGCGTTGGACTTTCTGGCGGGCAAAAGCAACGAATTTCTTTGGCACGTGCATTAGCCAAAAATCCTGCCATTTTAATTTTGGATGATACGACTTCTGCAGTAGATATGGAGACCGAGTCGAAAATTCAACAAGAATTGACACGATTAACTTCAGAAAAAACGACATTCATTATCGCGCACCGTATTTCATCTGTACGAGAGGCGGATTGTATTTTGATGATGGAAAAAGGGAAAATCATTGAACAAGGAACACATGAGCAACTAATTGCAAAACGCGGGGCTTACTATGAGGTCTACCAAAAACAATTAGGACTGACAACCGCTGAAAAAGGGGGGAGCAACTAATGGCAAGAAATACATTTGCAGTTGATGAAGAATTGGAACAAGAATTTAATTGGCAACACTATCGTCGATTGGGTCAGTATATCAAACCATACAAGCACTCAATCTATCGTGTGTTAGTCGTGATTTTGCTCGCCAATATTGCGAGCATGTTAGGACCTTATTTTACCAAAGTAGCGATTGACCAAGTTATTCCTCAAAAGAATATGACACTTCTTCTTTGGATTAGCGTGATTTTTTTGGCATCTCTTTTGGTGATTGCTTGGTGTCTGAAGTATCGTATTTTAAAAATGACAGAAATTGGTCAGGATATGTTAAAAGACATGCGATTTGATATTTTTCGTCATTTACAGACGCTTCCTTTCTCTTATTTTGACAATCGGCCTCATGGAAAAATTTTGATTCGCGTGGTCAACTATATTAATACGTTGAGTGATTTATTGAGTAATGGGTTAATTAATTTGATTTCAGACTTGATGAGTGTCATCGTAACATTGGCGTTTATGGCATGGATTGACCCAGTGTTAACCCTTTATAGTTTGGGCTTATTGCCGATTTTATTTGCAATAGTAATGGTTATCAAACAAAAACAGAGACAAGCCTACCAAGTGCTAAGCAATAAACAATCCAATTTGAATGCGTATATCCATGAAAGTATTGCTGGAATTAAAATTACCCAATCTTTTGCTAGAGAGCGAGAAAACTATCAAGTATTTAGCGAAGTAAATGAGGAATATCGTGGTTCTTGGATGAGTGCAGTAAAAATTCAATTTCTTCTTTGGCCAGTGGTTCAAAATATCTCGGTTTTAACGACGTGCTTAATTTATTATGTCGGAATTCGGCAATTAGGCGTATCGGTTTCCACTGGGACATTGATTGCGTTTATTGGGTACGTTAATAATTTCTGGAATCCAGTTATCAATATTGGAAATTTTTACAATTCCCTCATTACAGCTACGGCTTATTTGGAACGTATTTTTGAAACAATGGATGAAATACCAGCAATTCAAGACGCACCAAATGCCAAGGAATTGCCGATGATCAAAGGCGATGTGCGCTTTTCACAGGTAACATTTGGTTATGAACCAGACAAACCTATTTTAAAAAATGTATCATTCCACATTCCACCCGGTCAAAGCATCGCGCTAGTTGGACCAACAGGCGCTGGAAAGACAACAGTGATTAATTTGTTAAGCCGCTTTTATGATGTACAGCGTGGTCAGGTGTTGATTGATGGCATCGATGTGCGCGAGGTCACCTTGCGTTCCTTGCGTTCACAAATGGGAGTGATGCTGCAAGATACGTTCATTTTCTCTGGAACCATTTTAGAAAACATTCGGTATGGAAAATTGGATGCGACAGAAGAAGAAATTATCGCAGCTGCCAAAATTGTGCAAGCACATGAATTTATTCAAGAGTTAAAAGATGGCTATCATACAGTTGTTGAAGAGCGAGGGAGCACTCTTTCGGCAGGACAAAGACAGTTGCTGTCTTTTGCACGTGCCTTATTGGCCAATCCCAAATTGCTTATATTAGATGAAGCAACCTCTAGCATCGATACCAAAACAGAGGAACAGCTGCAAGTAGGGTTGCAGCAATTATTAAAAGGACGTACTTCCTTTATTATCGCGCATCGACTTTCAACCATTAAAAATAGTGATCAAATTTTCTATGTCGATGAAGGCAAAATCGCAGAAGCAGGCACCCATGAAGAATTAATGGCGCTCCGTGGTCGCTACCATCACTTATATCAATCGCAATATGATTTGATTCGAGCCAATTAGGTGCTTCGATTGGGAAATAGGCCACGCCAAAGAATAAAAAAAGGCATCATCCAAGTCCCTAAGCGCTAAGTCAATCGTAAGAGACAAAATCCATCTTTTGTGTCACGAAAGTTTCTCCGGTTCTCATCCTGAAATTTGGTATAATGAAAGCGAAATGATGGATAGGAGGAAGAAGCATGAGTCATCTAACAGCGTTACAAAATGGTTCGGATATTCGAGGAATTGCCATTGCCACAGACGAATATCAAGCCAATCTGACACCGGAAGCGGTAAAAACAATTGCCAGTGGGTTGGTAAATTGGTTACGAAATGAGAAAAATATCGTCCGTGTTCCATTAACTATTGGGGTGGGGCGAGACAGCCGCTTGAGTGGTCCAACTTTGGCAGACACATTTATGAATGAATTGCAAAATTTAGGGGTTCGTGTTCTTGATTTTCAATTAGCAACGACCCCAGCAATGTTTATGAGTACCCAGTTTGACCAGTTTGCCTGTGATGCAGGGATTATGTTTACCGCAAGTCATTTGCCGTTTTATTTTAATGGTATCAAAGTATTTAGCCAGACGGGCGGTGCCGAAAAAAAAGATATTGCCTATATTCTGACGCACCTTGATTTACCCGAAGCGAGTGCCGAGAAACTAGAAATTCAAAAAGCTGATATTTTAACGCCTTACGCGGAAGATTTAGTTAACAAAATTCGTAGAGGTATGCAAACAACTGCTAGTCAGCCACTCAAAGGGGTGAAGATTATTGTCGACGCTGGGAATGGCGCTGGCGGGTATTTTGCTGAAAAAGTGTTACAACCTCTGGGTGCGGATACCACTGGTTCACAATTTTTAGAACCGGACGGGCACTTTCCAAACCATATTCCAAATCCAGATAATAAAGAGGCCATGGCAAGTATCCAAGCTGCTGTTTTAGCCAATCACGCAGATTTAGGTGTTATTTTTGATACGGATGTGGACCGTTCAGCAGTTGTAACGAAAAGTGGGGATGTCCTCAATCGCAACAACTTGATTGCCATTTTAAGTCGCATTGTCTTAGATGAATATCCCCAAACAAGCATTGTGACTAACTCGCCTACTTCTGATCATCTGAAATCATTTATTGAGCAGTTAGGTGGAAAGCAAGTACGCTACATTTCAGGGTATCGTAATGTGATCAATAAAGCGATTGCATTAAATGCTTCCGGGATAGACTGTCAATTGGCTATCGAAACGAGTGGACACGCTGCGTTTAAAGAAAATTATTTTCTGGATTATGGGGCTTATGTCATTGCTAAGATTTTGATGTTGTTACCCAAATTGCAACAACAACAGCTCACACTAGACGAATTAATTGCTGATTTGAGGCAACCTGCCGAGACACAAGAAATCCGATTTAAGCTAATGACAGCTGACTATCGTGCGCTAGGGGAGTCTGTGATTGAAACTTTCCGTAAGGGCAAGCAGCTAGGCTGGATATTGGATCCAGAAAATGAAGAAGGGGTTCGCTTTAAAGTGACGGCGCCCTATGGTTCAGGCTGGTTTTTACTACGGATGAGTTTGCATGAACCATTGCTCGTTTTACAAGTAGAAAATGATGAATTTGGAAAGGTTCGACAAACCATAGCGGCATTTCCAGCAATTTTAGCGGCATTTCCAGAAGTTAATCAAGACCAGTTGACGGCTTATTTAGCAAATTAACCATTTGGTATAGACAACTCTTGCTTAAACGGACGGTTCGTGGTATATTTGGTATATACCAAATAGAAGGAGACGTTAAAAATGAAAGTCATTCAAGTCAAAAACGCACAAGAAGGCGGAAAACAAGCCTTTGCTATTTTAAAAGAAGAGATGGCGAAAGGGATAACAACACTAGGGTTAGCAACTGGTAGTACACCAGAAACACTTTATCAAGAAATGGTGAAGAGCGACTTAGATTTTTCGGATATGACTTCTGTGAATTTAGATGAATATGTTGGTCTTAGTGGCGAAAATCCACAAAGTTACCGCTATTTTATGAATGACCGGTTATTTCTCCACAAGCCATTTAAGGAAACATTCGTACCAAACGGGAAAGCAAACGACTTGGATGCAGAATGTATCCGTTATAACC
This sequence comes from Enterococcus camelliae, assembly GCF_042685105.1. Classification (NCBI taxonomy): domain Bacteria; kingdom Bacillati; phylum Bacillota; class Bacilli; order Lactobacillales; family Enterococcaceae; genus Enterococcus; species Enterococcus camelliae. The sequence continues at coordinate 40,323 of NZ_JBHUMO010000056.1, forward strand.
AAATTATTGCAGATCATCCTATTGACTTACAAGTACTGGGCATTGGTCGCAATGGGCATATTGGTTTTAATGAACCAGGCACTTCTTTCGCAGTTGAAACGCATGTTGTGGCACTAACGGAATCGACAATTGAAGCGAACAAACGCTATTTTGAGTCTATCGAAGAAGTCCCAACCCATGCCTTGTCGATGGGAATTGCTTCCATTCTTAAAAGTAAACAGATTATTTTGATGGCGTTTGGTCGGGAAAAGGCTGCCGCTGTTGCTAAGATGATTGAAGGTTCGGTAACGGAGCAATTACCAGCAAGTGTTCTACAAACACATAAAAATGTGGTCGTAATTATTGACGAAGCCGCTGCGAGTGAGTTGACGAACGCGTAATTTAATTGAAGGAATCATGAAAAAGAAATTGTTTGTGAAGTGGTTGCTAAACAAGACATCATTGTTTGGCAAGCGACTTGAGAACAGTTTCTTTTTTTGTGTGCTCAAAAAAAAGATTGAGGCAGAACGACGATTTTTCATGGTGAATTTTTGATTTATTTGGTAAAGTGGAAGAGAGAAAAGGAGGCGTACGTATGTCAAAAATAATGATTGTCGAAGACGAAGCGGTCATTAGACAACTGATCAGTGAAGAACTCCAAAAATGGCAATTTGAAACTTTTGGAACAACGGATTTCCATGCCGTTTTCGATGATTTTCAATCACAGGCGCCACAATTAGTGTTATTGGACATTAATTTACCTGTTTACGATGGATTTTATTGGTGCCAAAAAATTCGGGAAGTATCCAAAGTGCCTATTATTTTTATTTCCAGTCGCAATACGAACATGGATATGATTATGGCGATGAACATGGGAGGGGACGATTTTGTCACCAAACCATTTGAATTGGATGTTCTTGTTGCAAAAATAAACGCTTTGTTGCGACGTTCCTATAATTATGTCGAAGGTAGCCAAGAAACCTTTGCTCACAATGGCTTAATTCTTAATGTTGACAATAGCAGCGTAGAAATTAATGGAGAGCTCGTAGACTTGAGTAAAAACGAATACCGCTTGCTTTATATTTTGATGAAAAATCATGGGAAAATTTTGAGTCGTGAAAAATTATTGCGCGCATTATGGGATGATGAACGGTTTGTTGATGATAACACCTTGACCGTGAATATCAACCGTCTTCGGCGAAAAATTGAACAAGCAGGTGTACACAATTATATTGAAACGAAGGTTGGGCAAGGATATATTGTTCCGTGAGGTGAGCCATGACAATCAGAAAATTTTTAAAAGATCAGTGGCTTTTGTATCTTGCATGGTTCGTTTTTATGAGTTTAACCGTATTTGTTTTGTGGTTAACCCCTAATTACCCTTTCCGTTGGAGTGTGGTGGGTTATCTATTTTTTTTAGAGGCGGTTTTACTTATTGGGTTTCAAGCGATTTACTATGGGTTGAAGCGAAAATGGTGGGCGAAAATCACTTGTACGACGAATGCCAGTCTGCTGCAGGATTACGTTACAGGAGCAAAAACAGAAGAAGAAAAAGTTCAACAAGCCTATATGAATCAATTGTTGCGTGAACATCAAGAAACGATGCAACAAATCATTGGCAACCAAGAAGAACAAAAAGATTACATTGATTCCTGGGTCCATGAGATTAAGGTACCACTGGCCGCGATGCAACTACTCGTGAAGTCAGTCGAATTTGATTTGACTGACCAAAAATTTATCGCCATCGAAAATGAATTGGGGCGTATGAATGACTATGTGGAACAGGTGTTATACGTAGCGAGACTAGATAGTTTTACGAAAGATTATCTGATTAAAGAAACATCATTAAAAGAGACCGTTCAACCAGTAATTCGCAGTCAAGCCAATTTTTTTATTCAAAAAAATATTCGGTTTGAACTGCAAGGTGAGGACCAGTATGTTTTAACAGATGGGAAGTGGGTGGCATTTATTTTTCGTCAGCTGCTTTCAAATGCCATCAAGTACACTTCAGAGAATGGCCAAATTCTGATTCAATTTGCCCGCAACCTTCAAGGTGTGTCCCTTAGTGTCTCGGATACCGGTATCGGCATTCCGAAAGAGGATTTTCATCGCATTTTTGATAAGGGATTTACTGGTAAAAATGGGCGGAATGCGCAAATTCATTCCACAGGATTAGGCTTATATCTAGTGAAAAATTTGTCAGAAAAATTAGGTATTGATGTGACGGTCGAATCCCAAGTCAATTCTGGAACCAAATTTACACTCTTTTTCCCACAATTATCGTACTATCAAGAACAAAAATAAAAAACTACCCATGAGGCAATTCACTCTCAAAGAAGGAATTGCCTCTGGGTAGCTTTTTTAGTTGTGATCAATTCGATGACTGGTTAGTTCTAACAATTTTTCTTTTAAATCATTCTCCATAACACCTAACTCGCGTTCTGCATGACGACGTTTTTCTTTGCCTTCTTGCTGAATGCGGAGTGTTTCTTGAATGGTTTCAATCAAGTCATTTTGCGTTTGTTGTAAGGTTTCAATATCAACGATTCCCCGTTCATTTTCTTTGGCTGTTTCAATCGCTGAAATTTTGAGCATCTCAGAATTTTTCCGCAGAAGATCATTTGTGGTTTCTGAGACTTGTCTTTGAGCAGTGGCAGCATCCTTTTGACGAAGTAAGGTCAAAGCAATCACCACTTGGTTTTTCCATAATGGAATAGCTGTCGCAACCGAAGCCTGAATTTTTTCAGCCAACGCTTGATTGGTATTTTGAATTAAGCGAATTTGGGGTGCTTGTTGAATCGTAATTTGTCTAGCTAAACGTAAATCATGGGTTCGTTTATCCAAACGATCCAGAAATTGTGTATAGTCATTGACTATTTGTGCATCCATTTGATCGCCTGTTTTTTGTGCTTTTGCCAATGCTTCGGGAATGATTTTTTGTTGCATTTCATCCATTTTTAATTCGCCAGCTGCGATGTAAATATTTAGCGCATCAAAGTAGTCTTTGTTTTTTTGATACAATTGCTCCAACATCAAGTTGTCTTGCAACAACCCGTCTTTTTCTTTGGTTAGTTTGACAGCAACCTTGTCAATTTGTGCACCAATTTTTTGATATTTCGCTGTAATTTCGTAGATGGATTGCTTGACTTTCCCAAACATGCGTTGGAAAAAGTTGCCGTCACCGGCCCGCAATTCATCGGGATTGGCTTCTTGCAAGCGAAACATCAATTCTGTCAATGAGTCACCAACAGGACCAATGTCTGCGGCTTGTACGTGATTTAACATGGATTGCGAAAATTCGCTTAACTTTGTTTGTGCGTTGGCACCATAAGTAATCACAGCTTGCTGATTGTTGACATCAATTTTTTCTGCTAGCTCTTTCGCTTGTTGTTGGCGGTCTTCTGGTAACTGATCAATTAATCGTGGTGCGGTTTCTTGTTTCTTTAAGACATCGATATCGGCTTGTTGACTGGTGGTTAACGTGTCGATAGGCGTCTCAAAGGGATTGGCTAATAAATCATTTAAAGAATCTGTTTCAAAGGTTGTTTCTTTTTTCGACTCGTCTGTCATGGGAGTCCCTCCTATAAACTTTTCATAATGAGCAAAAAAATCTAGCCATCAGCTAGATTTTCTGCAAAATCACTGATAAAAAAGAAGTTCGTTACTTGGCCTCTTCTTTGATACTTTGTTTCGCTAGTGATAGCTCCACATCCATATCTTCAAAGTCATCTGAAACGAAATTTTGGTAATCTTTAGCAATCAACGCAGCCATCTGATCAATGACGAGGATGCTTTCTTCCATTTTATCATAGGTTTCTTTCGATTTGATTTCATGCGCACTAATTTCAATATATTTATTTGTTAAATCAACCAGATTTGGCAAATGTGTATAGAGAAAATGGCTTGCATAATGTAATTTTTGGGGTTCTTTTACCAATTCTTTGAATAAAGCTTTCGCTGCTTTGACGGTGTCATGGCGCAAATCAATAGCTTTCAATTTTGCATGCGTGCTAAAATTTTGTTGAAGTTGATCGATCGCCTCTTTTGTTTGATTCATGGTTTCGCGAAAGAGCTCAATTTCACGAGTACTCATTCCATTTTCGCGATAGTGGCGCTCACGTTCTCTTGATAAAGTTGGCGTCGTTTTCTTAGGTTTTGTTTTGCTTTTCCCCCCAGCAAAACCTCGATACATAAGCCATGCACCAACTAGGCAAAAAGCAATCGGCCAAAAAACTGGTCTCAAAGCCATCACCAAGCATAGGAAGCCAATAATTACTAAGAAGACACCAAACAATAGGTTCTTTTTCATTTACGTTCCTCCTGAAATATCTGAATCAAAACGTGTTCTTATTTGTTCTATTTGTATTTTAACACGAGTAGAATCACTTGAGTATCAGACTTGGGATGGATTTCAATAATTTAGAAAAATCATAATTTTCTATGATACACTAGAAAAGAATAGACAAATCAAACAGAACTTGCTATTTTACAAAAGAGGTGGATGAAATGGATAGAGAGAATTTTGAAGAAAAAACAATTAAGCGTAACGAGATATTCCACGGAAATATTATTGATTTTGTTGTCGATGAAGTGAGGCTTCCGGATGGCAAAATGGCGACGAGAGAATTGGTGTTTCACCATGGGGCAGTAGCGATTATGGCCATTGACGACCAAGAAAAAATGTTATTTGTTCGTCAATTTCGTAAGCCAATGGAAAAAATAACCCTTGAAATCCCCGCTGGAAAAATAGATCCAGGCGAAGAAAATACACCGGAACAGACAGCGAAGCGAGAACTAGAAGAGGAAACGGACTATCAAGCGAATCATTGGGAAAAAATATGTGGCATGTATTCCACACCGGGTTTTTCCAACGAATTTTTGACCATTTATTGGGCAGAAGAGCTTCATAAAGCAGCACATCCGCTTGCTGCAGATGAGGATGAATTTTTGTCGGTGGTTGCATTAACACTCGCAGAAGCCAAAGCAGAAATTGTGAAAGGAACAATTTGTGATGCGAAAACCATCTATGCAGTGACATACTGGGAGTTACGAATGCTGAAAGGTAGGTAAGTGGATGAGCCAAGAACCTCTTATTACTCGAGCGGAATTACGAAAGCGGCGTCAACAAGCAGACCATGAATTAAGTGAACAACAAAAACAAATGATTAAAGAAAGTGAAAACGAACAACACCGTCGAGAAAAAGAGATTGATCGTTTTTACCGCAAAGAATACAAAAAAAAGCAACCGATTAAGAAGACACGCGCAAGAGAGAATCAAAAATCACGGCAAATGAATACGTTTTTAGGAAAAGCGATTGCTTTGGTTGCGGTTTTGATTGTCCTTGTTTATTTAGCAATTATCTATCTGTAATCGATGAACGGAGGAAATAATGAAAATTGGTATTATTGGGGCAATGTCCCAAGAGGTAGCTCTGTTACGTGAAGCGTTAGTAAATGAAAAGACGTGGGAACAAGCAGGTGCAAAATTTTATTCTGGGACCATCGAACAACAAGAAGTGATCGTTGTGGAATCGGGGATTGGCAAAGTTGCTGCTTCCATTACAGCAAGTTTGTTAATTCAAAAGTATGGTGTTGAAGCAATCGTGAATACTGGCTCAGCTGGTGGAATTGGGAAGGGATTAGCCGTTGGTGATATGGTATTGTCGACAAAGCTAGCCTATCACGATGTGGATGTGACGGGATTCGGGTATGAATACGGTCAGTTGCCTGCAGGGATGCCTTTGTACTTTGAAGCAGATGCCCGTTTATTAAATGAATTTGAAGAAGCGGCACGAATCAATCAATTGAAAACGAAAAAAGGTCTGATTGTCACTGGCGATGCGTTTATCAATAACCAAGCGAGTATTCAGCATATTCTTCATCACTTTCCAGAAGCACTCGCATGTGAAATGGAAGGAGCGGCCATTGCTCAGACAGCCTTTCAATTTGGCGTTCCTTTTTTAGTTATCCGCGCAATGAGCGATACTGCCGATCATCAAGCAACACAAAGTTTTGATGAGTTTATTGAAAAAGCAGGTAAGCAATCTGCGAATATGGTTTTACAGTTTATCAACAACCACGCAGCAAACCAAAGAACAATAGAGTAGGATCCTCCTTTTTAGCAAGACAAACATACGTCGTCTGTAGATTGGCATCACGGCCAACTTGCAGACGACGTATGTTTGTTTAGCTACTCACTTGATGAAAGGTCGTGTTTTACCAAATATGGACTCTCTTTTCAGGTTCACGGTACATCGCATCACCAGATTGAATATCAAAAGTGGTGAAGAAGTCATCCAAATTTTGTAATTGAATATTAGCCCGTAGTTTGGCTGGACCATGGACATCGACATTCAGCAATAATTGTTGATATTGGGTTGTTGCTTTGGTTCGCCAGATTTTCGCCCAGTTCGTAAAGAAGTCTACTAAATTTAAGTCCGCTTCACGTTTCGCTGCTTCAAGGGCACAGCTTAACCCACCAGCATCGGCAATATTTTCAGAGACAGTTAACTTACCATTCACCTTGCCACCAGCAAAATCAATGCCATCAAACTCATCAATCATGGCTTGCGCTAGTGATTGGAATTGAGTTAAATCCTCTTCTGTCCACCAATTGTGTAAATTCCCATTTTCGTCAAATTTTGCTCCATTGTTATCAAATGCATGTGAAATTTCATGTGCAATGACCGCGCCAATGCCTCCGTAGTTTGCGCTACTCGATTGGTTGATGCTATAAAATGGTGCTTGGAGAATGGCTGCTGGAAAGACAATAATATTCATTAAACCACTATAATAAGCATTGACAGTTGCAGCCGCCATGCCCCATTCTTCGCGGTCGACGGGCTGCGATAGTTTGTTGAAGTTGTCTTGACGAGCAAGACGCTTAAAGTGCAAAGCATTGCCAAGGAATGTACCGCCATCTGTTTTCGCAACGGTTACCAACTGGTCATAGATGGCTGGAATGGTCTCAGGATATCCCACATGGATCCCGATTTTATTAAGTTTCACGATGGCTTGTTTGCGGGTTGCTTCAGTTAACCAAGTGTTTTGTTCCAAACGATTTTTATAGACATCAACCATCGTCATAACCATATGTTCAACATCTTCTTTTGCTTTAGGTCCAAAGTAGTTTTGGCCATAATAAAGACCCACAACTGCACTAAATTGATTGAAAGCAAGTGCATAGGCTGCTTTAAGTGGTTCTTTTGCTGCTTGGATACCCGATAAGAAACGACCATATTCTCCGCCAAGAATCCGTAAATCATCACTTAAATAGTCGGTATAATTTAAGCTAGTCATGACATACATCCAACTCTTCAACAAAGGAAAATGTTCTTCAGTGATAAATTCTTTAAATGATTCAAAAAAGGCGGGTTCGGAAACAATTACTTGTTTTGGTTTGAAGGGCAAGGTAGCGGAGAAGGCTTGATCAAAGTCAAGTAGTTCCGAATAATTTACCACCTCTTCATACGAGCGAGGGTTGTACATTAGACTATAATCTGCATTTTCTTCGGCACTTTTGACAAAAGGCACGAGCGCGCGATCAAAAGCCATCGCTTGTTCAACTAAAGTCTCTGCTTCTGGACGAGTGTGACCGAGTTTTTGCAACAACAAGCTCGTCGTTTCGAAAAATTTTTGTAACATGGCATCAGCTTGTTCATTTTCTTCGGCATAGTACGTTTTATCAGGCAAAATTAACTGAGTCGGTGAGAGATAGACAGCATTGGCGCTAGTTTGCTTCATATCCGCCATCACGCCAAAATCAAAAGGTAATGGAAAGCCTTCTAAAATCCACTCACCTAATTGGGTATTCAAGTCTTGGAAGCTATTGAGGGCTTTGACCCGTTCCAACATTGGCAAAATGGGTTTTCCTGCTAATTGATTGCGTTCTTCAAAATCGGTTGCCAGTTGATAAAAGGTTACGGCGTGTTTTAATTTTTGATTGGGGATTGTTTCAGGATTTGCGGACCAATCAGCGAATGTTTTCATTAGTAACTGTTCAATTTCGATAACTAAATCTTGAAAGCCTCCAATGGAAGGTCTGTCAGCGGGAATAACGGCTGTTTCCATCCATTCTCCATTGACGTAATGATAAAAATCATCTTTTAAATTTAAGTTCATAGGTAATTCCTCGCTTTCTTATGCTACTATTATCGTATAAGGTAGAAGTTCTGACAAGTAGCAGCCCTATGAGAAAATAGAAGTGATTAGAGAAAAAGGGGAATTGAAAGATGGCATGCATTCAGTGGCAAGGGATATCTGAAGAGCGGTTTAAGCGATATGAAGATTGGATTAATAGCGATGGACAACTATGTGGCTCTTACGCAGCGACGATTTTGCTCGCATACTTGCAAGACTATCACCCCACGTTTACGCTCCCCCCTTTTGTTCGAAAAAAAGGGTCATCTGATGGGGAAAATCTGGTTCATTATTTGCAATTATTTATACAACCACTGGGCTTTTCCACGATTCCGCTACAAGTTAGTTGGGGAATTTCACGGTTTTGTCACTTTATGAAGCAACCGCAATGGGCGCGTTCGACCCCAATTGGCGGTTGGGAAAGAACGATTAAACGCATTGATACTGGATTGCCATTAATTGTTGGATTAAACCAACGCTTAGGGAGTACTTATGGCAATCATTGGGTAGTTGCTTATGCCTATGGGGAAGACCAAGAGGGCAAACGCTGGGTGAAAGTTCACGATAATTGGGGGAATTATCGCGCTGTTGTCCCGGCCAAATGGTTGATGAGTACCATCTCTTTTAAGGAAATTTGTGAAATAGCAGAAACCAATGAAAATTAAGAGAAAATTATGGTAAAATAGAACAAACAACAACATTGGAGGAAACTATGAACGACAATTATTCAGAAGAACCTTTAAAAATCTTTAGTTTAAACGGGAATGTGCCACTAGCCAAAAAAATTGCTAAAGTATTCGGTTGTGAATTAGGTGAATGTTCTATTAAAAAATTTAGTGATGGTGAGATTGCCATTAGTATTGAAGAAAGTGTCCGGGGTGTCAACACCTACTTGATTCAGTCTACGAACAAACCAGTCAACGATTATTATATGGAACTTCTGATTATGATTGATGCGATGCGTCGCGCCAGTGCCAAGACGATTAATGTCGTGTTGCCTTACTATGCGTATGCTCGTCAAGATCGGACATCAAAACCGCATGAACCAATCACGGCCAAGTTGATTGCCAATTTGCTAGTAGAAGCAGGGGTAACAAGGGTCTTAACTCTGGATTTGCATACTGTTCAAGTGCAAGGATTTTTTGATATTCCAGTTGATAATTTATTTACAATCCCTTTATTTGCTCGCTACTATTTAGACAAAGGGATGTGTGGAGATGAATATGTTGTTGTTTCGCCAAAAAATAGTGGCATCCAACGTTCAAGAAGTTTAGCAGAGTACTTGGAAACAACGTTAGCGATTGTTGACCAAGGAGAAAATCCAGAAGATGAAGGCTACGTGATTGGAGACGTTCAGGGAAAAACGTGTATCATGGTAGACGATATTTTAAATACAGGAGAAACATTTGCTCAAGCAGCTGAGTTATTGATGCATTCAGGGGCAAAAGGGGTCTATGCATGTGCCTCCCATGCGTTATTCAACAGTCATTCAAAAGAAGTATTAGAAGAAGCACCAATTAAAGATATTTGTGTCACGGATTCTTGTTTGACCGAAGAAGCAAAGCATCCTCGCCAAACGACGTATATCACCTGTTCAGAATTAATAGGGGAAGCGTTGAAACGAATTCATGACAATACACCTGTCAGCCCGCTTTTCCGTTTGCAAAAGTAATAGGTATAAAAAGAGTGCTCCCGGATGGTGAATACCATGATGGGAGCTTTTTAGTAAAGAAAAATGAAAAGAGGAAAGAAAATGACTTATTTTGACCATGCGGCAACAACCCCCATCCATCCGCAAGTCATTGAAACGATGACCAATCTAATGCCAACATTGTTCGGTAATCCTTCCAGTATTCATCAATATGGACGCGCCGCAAGTGAAAAATTAATGGCTGCTCGTCAAGTAATCGCTGAAAGTTTAGCTGTTCAACCCCATGAAATTATTTTTAATGGCGGTGGAACAGAAGGAGACAATACGGCCCTGATTAGTACCGCATTAGCTAGAAAAGAGCAAGGACGTCATATTATTACCACGCAAATTGAACATCCCGCTATTTTACAAACGGCCGCTTTTTTAGAACAACAAGGATTTGAATTCACCTATCTATCCGTTGATCAAAGTGGAATGATTGATCTTGAAGCATTCAAACAAGCATTACGGGAAGATACGATTTTGGTATCGGTGATGTTTGCCAATAATGAGACAGGGAATCTAATGCCAATTAAAGAAATTGGAGCCATTCTGCAAACGCATCCTGCTTATTTTCATACAGATGCAGTGCAAGCTTTTGGAAAAGTCCCAATACATCCATATGAACTGGGAATTGATCTGCTAAGTGTATCCGCCCACAAAATAAATGGCCCCAAAGGAACAGGCTTCCTTTTCAAACGAGATGGATTACAATTACCGGCTCTGCTTCATGGCGGTGAACAAGAAGAAAAGCGACGAGCCGGGACAGAAAATCTCATTAGTATCTGTGGGATGGCAACGGCGGTAACCATCAATAACGAAGAAAGTCAGCAAGCCCATACCATCAAATACCAAAAGTTTGCTGATACTGTAAAAGCCATTTTAGATGAGGAAGAAGTCACGTATCATTTAAACGGCAATCAACAAGCGAAGATGCCCCATATTTTAAACCTTGCTTTTCCAGGTGTGGATAATCAAATGATTTTGATGCATATGGATTTGAAAGGCTTTGCCATCTCGACTGGTTCAGCATGTACCGCTGGCAACGTGGACCCATCACATGTTTTAATTGCGATGTATGGTGAAAATTCGCCATATATTCGTGAATCCATTCGTATTAGTTTTGGTCTGGGGAATACGCAAGAAGAAGTGGAAACCTTTGCCCATCAATTAAGTGCAAGTGTCAAACGATTGCAAAAAAAAGCATTCACTAACAATAAAGATAGTCAGAGCTAAGTTTTCTTTATATAATAGAGATGACAATAAATAAATGAGGTGAAAAAATGGCATTTGAAACACAAACAACGGTTTTGGGGTGCCCACAGCTGTACCAACTAGCTACAACAGCTAAAAGATATACGCTCCGAGACAATGGCTTTACAGAAACCAATGGTGGAAATTTCCAATTAATTCGACCGTTGCAAGCAACACCACAGAGCAAAGAGGGGTTTCAATTAAAAATCACTGTAGCAAAAGACATGAAGACAGTGAAAATGTCCATTACTACGGCGAATGGATTAAAAGCTGTCAATATATTTAAAGATCCAAAACATGAAATGTTACGCGAGAAGTTTACGTTCCTGATGGACGGATTTATCGATCGGGGATTGTTTGAAGAAGTAACGAAGTAGTCAAACTAGGAAATTGTTGTCGGTCTATGTTTTTTGCTCATGCGAAATCCAAAGACCGACAACGGTTTTTTTGTAGCCAAAAAACTGAAGCGGAAACACATGAAAAAAATGGCAATCTCTAGTATAATAACGTGGACTGAAAAGTTGCGACCTTCAAATCGTAGATGTTTCAGAATCAATTGAAATGATGGTGATAGAAATGAAAGACAACAGCAACACAAGAGTCGTTGTTGGGATGAGCGGCGGTGTCGATTCATCGGTAACAGCACTTCTTTTAAAAGAACAAGGGTATGATGTCATTGGAATCTTCATGAAAAATTGGGATGACACGGATGAAAATGGTGTCTGTACAGCAACGGAAGATTACAAGGACGTAGCCAAAGTTGCAGCGCAAATTGGTATACCCTATTACTCGGTTAACTTTGAAAAAGAGTATTGGGATCGTGTATTTGAATATTTTTTAGCAGAATACCGTGCAGGTCGAACACCTAATCCTGATGTCATGTGCAACAAGGAAATCAAATTTAAAGCCTTTCTCGATTATTCATTGGACTTGGGGGCAGATTATGTTGCGACCGGTCATTATGCACAAATTGTGCGCGATGAAGCAGGTGTCACACATATGTTGCGAGGTGTGGACAATAATAAAGATCAAACCTACTTTTTAAGTCAATTGTCACAAGAACAATTAGCAAAGACGATGTTTCCGCTAGGGGGAATGGAAAAAAGTGAGGTGCGTGCGATTGCTGAAAAGGCCCATCTAGCTACCGCAAAGAAAAAAGATTCCACTGGTGTCTGCTTCATTGGCGAAAAAAACTTCAAACAATTTTTAAGTCACTACTTGCCAGCCCAAAAAGGGGAAATGGTGACCTTAGAAGGGGAAGTCAAAGGCCAACACGATGGCTTGATGTATTATACGATTGGTCAACGTCAAGGCTTAGGAATTGGTGGCGGCGGAAAAACGCAAGAGCCGTGGTTTGTTGTGGGCAAAGATTTGGCAACCAATACGTTATACGTTGGTCAAGGGTTCCATCATCCTGCACTCTATGCAGATCACCTAGATGCGAGTGACATTCACTTTACCACGACGCAAGAACAACCTGATGTATTTCATTGCACGGCAAAATTCCGTTACCGTCAGCAAGATGTACCAGTGACGGTGCATCGCTTGCCAGATAATCGAGCAGAAGTCTTTTTTGATGAACCGGTACGAGCTATTACTCCCGGTCAAGCAGTCGTCTTTTATGATGGTATGGAATGCTTGGGTGGCGGATTAATCGATCATGCGTATCAAGCAAACAAAATTTTACAGTACGTCTAGGAAAAGGTACACAAAGGTTTACAGGAAGGAAAAGAGGCAAATAAGTCCTCCTTTTCCTTCTTTTTTTGGGAAATTTTCTTTGACAAGCGGCTTAAATTTTGGAAGATGTGCTATAGTAGAAAAGGAGAAAAATCAAAGATGCATGGAGCTTCACAAGCTAACTTCTTGAAAGTTCAACTAAAAGTCCATACTATAGCATTTAGTGGAGACGTAATGTCAGAACTTGAAAGATAAGTGAGGATGGAAAAACATGTATCAGGTAATCACAATGTATGGTGACAATGAGCCATGGTGGTTTTTTGAAGACTGGCGCAAAGATATTGATGAAGAACACGTATTTCGTTCACTTGAAGAGGCCGAACGCTGTTACCAAAAACAATGGACGAAATTAAGAGAACAATACAAACATATCTATGCCCGTGCAAATTATTTAAGTGCTTTTTGGAATGAAACAGAAGTACGTTGGTGTGAAGAATGTGATGATGATTTGCAACAATACAAAGGTTTGGCCCTTTTAAAAGACTATCAACCTGTCACCGTAGAAAGCAGAAAGGAACTGTATGAAGCAACTAATTCTAGCCGAAAAACCAAGCGTTGCCAAAGATCTCTCTAGGGTATTAGGTGCAACGCAAAAACAAAAGAATTATTACGAAGGCCCAACTGTCATTGTGACATGGGCCCTTGGTCATTTATTGGGATTAAAAATGCCTGAAGAGGTAAATAAAGAGTGGCAAACCTGGCAACTTGAAACACTGCCAATGATTCCCAAGAAAATTGGGATTCAACCATTACCCAAAACAGGGCAGCAATTAAAAGCAATCAAACAACTTGCACAGCGCAAAGATGTCAAAGAACTAGTGATTGCAACTGACGCAGGTCGTGAGGGAGAATTGGTTGCTCGTTGGATTATCGAGTGGATTCGCTTTGATAAACCAATCAAGCGATTATGGATCTCTTCACAGACCGACAAAGCAATCAAAGAAGGATTTCGTAAACTGAGACCAGCTGAAGAATACCAGAACTTGTACCAATCTGCCTTAGCACGAGCACAAGCGGATTGGCTTGTCGGATTGAATGTTACACGAGCACTGACGGTCAAATACAAAGATAATTTAAGTGCAGGTCGGGTCCAAACCCCTACGCTTGCACTCGTCAGAAAACAAGAGCAAGCTATTGAAAAATTTCGCGCACAAACCTATTATCAAGTTGAATTGGCAGTAGGTAATTTGCGGGCAACGATGGCTCAAAAAAATCCGTATGCCTTTCAAGAGGCAGCCCAAGCACAAGAAGTCATCAAACAATTACAGACACAAAAAGGTAAAGTAGCATCCATACAAGAAAAATCACAAAAACAAGCGGCACCATTGCCTTATGATTTGACAGAATTGCAACAGGAAGCCAATGCACGCTACGGGTATTCGGCTAAAAAAACACTTGGTCTGGTTCAAAGTCTATACGAACTACACAAACTAGTCAGCTACCCACGAACCGATAGCAAATATTTACCAAAAGATTTGCAACAGACTATGAAAGAACGCTTGGCAGCAGTTGCTTCTTTTTCACCCGAAGTCAAACTTTACCTAAAAAATGGGGCGAAAGTCATTCAAACGAATGTCTTCAATGACGCCAAAGTGACGGATCATCATGGTTTAATTCCTACAGAAGAACGGGCGCGCTATGAAAAGCTAAGCAGTGACGAACAAAAAATTTATCAACTAATTGTTCAACGCTTCTTGGGATTATTCGCACAACCCCATCTCACCAAGCAACAAACGGTCGTTGTAACCTTTGGGACGGCGCAGTTTTCCTTTCAACAAAAGCAAGTGATGCAAAGTGGCTGGAAACAACCAACCTCAACGGAAGCGCAGGTAAACTGGGAAAATTGGTCAAAAGAACAGCAGATTGCTCCTGCCTTTCAACTAAAAAAAGGCTTAACAATGCCACCCAAACCGTTAACAGAAGGTACGCTATTAGGAAAAATGGAGAAATTTCATCTAGGTACCCCAGCTACCCGTGCGGAAATCATTGATAAGTTAATCAAGAGTGAATTGATGGAGCGCACTGGCAATCATTTGGTTGTTACACCAAAGGGCAAACAATTGTTGACATTGGTCAATCCGGATTTAGTGACTCCAGCTTTAACCCAAAAATGGGAAGAAGAGTTAGAGGCCATTGCAGCGGGAAAATACAAACTTCAAACCTTTGTTACCCAAATCGAGCAAGACACCCGGGAATTAGTCAAAGAAATTAAGCAAAGTGAAGCCACCTATCAAGATTTTGCCTTGACTCAAAAGAAATGCCCCGAATGTGGGGAGCTGTTGCGTGAAAAAAATACGCGTGATGGCAAAATATATGTGTGTACGAACGCTACTTGTAGTTACCATAGACGAAAAGACCCGAAAGTTTCCAATCATCGTTGTCCACAATGTCATCGAAAAATGGAGATCATTGAAGGGAAAAATGGTGCCTTCTTCCGTTGCAAATATGATGGAACAACCGAAAAAATGATGGAAACAAAAGAACGAAAGAAAAAAATGACCAAACAAGAAGAACGGAAATTGGTCAAAAAATATAGTCAATCAGAAGAACAAGTGGAAAGCCCACTTGCCGCAGCGTTAAAAGCGGCGATGGAGCAAACAAAAAAATAAAAGCAAAAGAAAAAATGATTCAGTCATTCGTAGCTACTACGGTTAAACGCACGTAGCAACACGAAGCAATTGAATCATTTTTTTTGGGCAAATTATTCGTTTATCACTTGTGCATCAAGACAAATACTAGCAATGGCTATAACCATAAGGGGCAGCATAATTTGTAAATAAATGCCATCTGCTAACCAATCGCTTAATATGCCATACAATACCCACGAAAAAGTAAGAAAAGCCAATCGCATATTGGCAAGAGAGAATGATCGAAAATAATTTAGTATGAAGAATGTATTCATGACATAGCCAATTAACCAAAAGATAGGTTCGATGGTTTGGGCGCTATCTTGAGCAAGTGTCAGCATTAAATAAGCAATTAAGGCGGCTATTAAAAATAAAAAATGATGATAATAATGACGGTTTTGTTTCAATGTATGCACAGAAGACACTTCCTTTCGAACGGAAGTATAGCAACTCGGATGAGCAAATTCAATAGATGTGATAAAACTGAAAGGTAATTGTTCGTTTGGTTACAAATTATGTAAGGAAAAACCACCAAAAACGGGCAAGTTTTTGGTGGTTTTGGTTAGGGGGTACAAATAAGGAAAAATATATAAGTAGTTGAGAAAAGGGAAGGGGCAAACTTCCCTTTTCTCAAGAACTAACAAAATTAATGAAGAGTAATCACTTCTTCAGTTTCTTTGTCAAAGAAGTGTGCTTTGTTAATGTTGAAAGCTAATTCAACATGTTCACCAGGATTGTGGAAGTCACGTGCATCTACTTTGGAAATAAATTCAGTATTACCAACACGTGTGTATAGCATCGTTTCCGCACCCAATAGTTCAGATACAACGACTTCTGCTTTGACCGTTGCTTCAGGGGAAGATTGTAAAACAACTTCTTCGCTGTGGATGTCTTCAGGACGGATACCAAAAACGACTTCTTTGCCTTCATATCCTTTTTCAACTAAGACTTTGTTGCGACCTTCAGGAATACGTAAACTTAAACCAAGACCGTCAGAAATGACGCCATCTTTTAACACAACGTTAAAGAAGTTCATGGCAGGTGAGCCAATAAAGCCAGCAACAAAAACATTGTTCGGTGTATTGTAAACTTCTTTAGGTGATCCGATTTGTTGGATGATACCATCCTTCATGATAACAATTCGATCCGCCATGGTCATCGCTTCTGTTTGGTCATGAGTAACGTAAATGGTCGTTGTTGATAGACGACGGTGCAACTTAGCAATTTCTGCACGCATAGCTACACGTAGTTTTGCATCTAAGTTTGATAATGGTTCATCCATTAAAAAGACTTTCGCATCACGAACGATTGCTCGACCTAAGGCAACACGTTGACGTTGACCACCTGATAAGGCAGCTGGTTTACGATCAAGGTATTCAGTTAAACCTAAAATTTCAGCAGCATTTTCGACACGTTTCTTAATATCCGCTTTGTCGTATTTCCGTAATTTTAACCCAAAAGCCATATTGTCATAAACAGACATATGTGGGTACAAGGCGTAGTTTTGGAAAACCATTGCGATGTCACGATCTTTTGGTGCGACATCATTCATGACTTTGTCGCCAATGAATAGTTCGCCTTCAGTAATGTCTTCCAATCCGGCAATCATGCGAAGCGTTGTTGATTTTCCGCATCCAGAAGGGCCTACGAAGACAATAAATTCACGATCTGCGATATCTAAGTTAAAATCTGTTACGGAATAACTATCTGAATTGTCATATTTTTTATAGACATGTTTTAATGCCATTTCTACCATTGAAATTCCTTCTTTCTTTGAACTCATCTTATAGCTCTACTATAATGAAAACGATTTATCGAGACAATGGAAACGTGCACAAAAAAAAACAGATTGCTTGTGCAACCTGTCATAAAAGTGACTAAACGACAAAATTTTCAATAAGCAATTGGCAAAGAAACAATTGATTTGTTTCTTTTAAATTTAATAAGCTTGCTTGTTGAAATTTATCAAGTTTGTATTGCAATGTATTGCGGTGCATGAATAACTCTTTGGCGGTTGAACTAATGTTGCCTTGATTTTTCCACAGAGTTGTCAATATCTCTGGCAAATCTGTAGCGGCAAACCAATGTGTGGCTAAAGATTGAAGCAAATAGCTCGAAGCTAACGTCCGCTGAGTACAGTAGCTAATCAGTAACAAGGCCAAATCACAAGCACTCTCTTGTCTGCGACTTCCGACAAAAAAAGAAAAGAGGGACTCTTCCTCTGTAAATAATTTATGAAACGATAAGGTCGCTGGGTGAAAATAGCCAACAAAAATTCGACTGTAGCTATCAAAATCACCATCTAATGCTAAAAAGAGACCAGCTAATTCATTGGTTGAAAAAGAGTAGTCATCTTGCTTTTCTACTAGGATAGCATATTGATTTGTCACGAAAAAAGCATCTACCAATTGCGGTAGTAACAAGCGAATTTCTTTTAACCAAGAAGATTGATCCAATGAGTGCGTCTGATTCCAAGCCACTTGAATGATGCGATAATTCCCTGTCGGAACCTCAATTGTTTCTTGCATGAGCAAATACCGATACCAAGGATGTGCGTGATCTTTGGTAAAACTGGTTTCTTCTTCCGAGAGATGTTGCAACAACCGCATTTCAGTGGGGGACAACTGTTCTTTTGCAATCCAAATGTAGCCTTTCTTTGAAGGAAAAGAAAAAATGGTTTGCTCACCAGATGGCAATGTATGCAATTCTGCTTGGGGATAAATCGAAACAAGTTCATTGAATTCCATTCCAATACCTCCTCTATCTACTTTCATTGTAATGAAAATCATCCGTTACGCAAGAAAAAATGAGTATCGATAAAATGAGAATATGATAAGAAAAAGGATTGACATTTTCATTTATAACAGGTAAAGTAAGGTCAACAAACGAAAGACTATGACAAGAACCAGTAAATTTGTCGCTGTTTGAGAGAGTCTCTGGCCGGTGAGAAGAGATAGCGGGGCAAGTTGAAGCACATCTTGGAGTTGATTTTCTGAAAGTAGTAGGAAAATTCGGGAGGCCCGTTATAGCTGTAGTCATTTAAACGAAATTGACTCATTAAGGTTTTTGTTGTAAGACAAAAGCAAAAAAAGGTGGAACCACGTAAATACGTCCTTTAGTCGCTTGACTAAGGGCTTTTTTCTTTCTATCGATGAGATTTGTTTAGGTGGCTCAAGAGGTTTTTTTCGCAAGAAAGAGATGAATTGAGGTGGCACCACGTAGACACGTCCTCTGGCTTATGGCCAGAGTTTTTTTATTTTGTTAAACAATCAGCCTTTAAATAGAGGAGGGTACGTCTTATCGGACATGCATTGAAAACGGAGTAAATGCGGTATCATTAGGAAGATGAGACAAAAATTTTTTGGAGGAGAGAGAACGATGGCTTATTTTTTATCTTTGTTTCCGCAACTAGCAAGTGGCATTGGCATTACCTTGAAATTATTTTTATTAACAATTATAGGATCCGTACCATTAGGAATTGTTTTTGCGTTTTTCTTATCAAGTAAATTTGCACCATTGAAATGGGTCATGCAAGTGTATATTTGGTTAATGCGTGGTACCCCCTTGTTGTTGCAATTAATTTTTGTGTTCTACGGATTGCCATTGATTAATATTGTCTTTGAACGTTTTGATGCGGCACTATTTGCATTTGTGTTAAACTATGCGGCGTACTTCGCAGAGATTTTCCGTGGAGGCATCCAATCGATTCCGCAAGGGCAATACGAAGCGGCACGTGTTTTACGATTAAGCCCCATCCAAACCATTCGCAAAATCATTATTCCCCAGGTGACCAAAATTACGTTACCTTCTGTTGGAAATGAAGTGATCAACTTGGTAAAAGATACTTCTTTGATTTACATTTTGGGTTTGTCCGACGTGATGCGTTTAGGGAAGATCGCTATGGAACGAGACACCACCCTGGTACCATTATTAGGTGTGGCAATTGTTTACCTTGTCATGACGGGGATTTGCACGGTGGTATTACGAAAATTGGAAAATCGATTGGATTATTATCGGTAGGAGGAAGCAGGCATGTTAGAATTAAAAAAAATCAACAAGTCATTTGGTGAGAAACAAGTGATTTGTGACTTAGATTTGACTATTCCCGATGGCACCATTCTAGCAATTGTGGGTCCTTCTGGTGGCGGGAAAACCACCTTGTTACGAACGCTTGCCGGTCTTGAAACGGTCGATAGTGGTACCTTTTTACTTGATGGTAAGGTTTTCGATCCAACCAATACGAAAGACCAAGATCAGGTAGTTGGCGTCGTATTTCAAGATTTTCAGTTGTTCCCACATCTTAGTGTTTTAGAAAATATTACTTTAGCACCGAAAATGGTTCTGAAAGAGACGGGGGCAGTTGCCAACGAAAAAGCGAAAACATTGGCTACTCAACTGGGCATTGATAGTTTATTGAATCAATATCCTTATCAGCTTTCGGGTGGACAAAAACAGCGGTTGGCGATTGCAAGAGCGATGGCAATGGCTCCCAAAGTATTGGCATATGATGAGCCAACGAGTGCCTTGGACCCAGCTCTACGGCAACAAGTGGAACAGTTGATCTTGAATCTGAAAGCACAAGGTGTCACACAGATTGTGGTTACCCATGATTTAACCTTTGCTGAAACGATTGCAGATCATTTATTGAAAGTAGAACCAAAATAAAGGAGGAAATACGGATGAAAAAATGGGTAAGTTTGGTGATGATAGTGGCAAGTGTGATTGGTCTCGCTGCTTGTGGAAAGTCGGAAAAATCAACAGAAAGTGCAGCAGATAAAAAGACAGTTGTTGTTGGATTAGATGATACATTTGTCCCAATGGGGTTTAAAGATGATAGTGGAAAAATTGTGGGATTTGACGTAGATTTAGCCAAAGCAGTGTTCGCATTAACGGATACGAAAGTGAAATTTCAATCAATCGACTGGTCAATGAAAGAAACTGAGCTAGCAAATGGGACCATTGACATGATTTGGAATGGATATACTGTGAATGATGAAAGAAAGAAAAAGGTTACCTTTTCAGATACGTATATGAAAAATACGCAAATTTTGGTAACCAAAAAATCCAGTGGCATTACAAATGTTGAAGAGATGAAAGGGAAAGTTTTGGGCGCACAAGAAGGGTCTTCAGGATATAGTGTGTTCACAAAACAAGCCGAAGTATTAAAAAATCGTGTCAAAGATCAAGATGCAACCTTGTATGCAAGCTTCAATGAGGCTTTTATCGATTTGGAACATGGCCGGATTGATGGACTCTTGGTAGACAATGTTTATGCTGGGTATTATTTAAAACAAGCGGGCAAATTGGCAGACTATGATTTGATTGCAACACCATATGCGCAAGAAGACTTTGCTGTCGGTGTGCGCAAAGGGGACACCAAATTAGCCAAAAAAATTAATGAAGGATTCAAAACATTAAAAGAGAATGGCAAATATGATGAAATCGCAAAAAAATGGTTTGGTGATGAAGCTGCTTCAAAATAGAATGTAACAACTGGTGAAAAGAAAAAGAACAGAACCATCTGAAAAACGCTCAACGATTCGTTGCTGACCATGACAGCAGTCGACAAAATCGCTGAGCGTTTTTTATTTTACGAACGAGTTTCGAGTACTTCTTGGTATTTTTGTTTAATGTAATCTGCGGATATTTGCAATTTAGCTAGCTCTTCTTCGGTTAGGTCTAATTGCACTTGTTGGAGAATGCCTTTCCGACCAACGACGGCAGGATAAGAGAGATACGTTTGGTATTCTTCACGATAATTGGACACGGGTAGTTCAGTATGCGCATCACTCAAAATGGCAATGGCCAAAGAAACGGCAGCGGTAGCAACACCATAATTGGTATATTTTTTGCCAGCGAACACCGTATGTCCACCAACTTTTGCTTCGTGATCAAGAGCTTCTAAATCTAATGACACTTGATTTTCTTCCAAATATGTCGTTAAAGAGGTACCTAATACGCGAACGGTCGACCAGGCAGTGAATTGTGAGTTTCCATGTTCGCCCAGATTGTATCCTTGTACCGAACGAGGATCAAGTTGTAATTGTCTTCCTACCGCTCGCTTCATGCGTGCCGAGTCCAGTAATGTTCCGGTACCGATGACGCGTTCTTTTGGCAATCCTGTGATTGATTGGTAAATGGATGTAATGACATCGACAGGATTTGAAATGACAACCATTACGCCATTAAAACCAATTTCTTTTAGTTTCTGTGCGACCTTGGTGGCTTCGACGCTGGTAAAAGGTAATTCAGCAAAGCGATCGTTATTTGGATTGTCCTGCAATTGAATGTTCCCTAAAGCGGAAATAATTACGTCTGCATCGGCTAGGGCTTGATAATCGTTAAAAACGATGTTCGTGTGAACGGGTAGGTTGGCCATAGCATCTTGGAAATCCAAGGCATCAGCAGCGACTTTTTTTTCATTCGAATCGATTAAGACTAAATCATCTGTTAAACCTGCGGCAACGATGTAGTGAGCGGCTGCAGCTCCAACATTCCCCATGCCAATAATCCCAATTTTTCTTGTCATAACATACACTCCTTTGATGAAAGATGGTCGTTGATAGGCAATCTTTCTCGTTAAATGTATTCTAGACCTCTTAAATTCATTTTTCAATCCTGGATAAAAACTTCTTGTTATCGTCCGAACTTTTGTTCCACCCTTTTTTTATGTATAATAGGAAAGAATGAAATGAGGGGAAAAAGAATGGCAACGAACAAACGCTCAACAAAAAAACGGAAAACAAAAAAACAAAAACAACAAGAAGAAAAAATGATCTGGATTGGAATCGGTGCATTTTTTAGCTTGTTTGGTTTCTTTGGCATCCTTAAATTAGGTTTTTTAGGAACGTTGGTAGCGAATCTTTTTCGCATAATTGGAGGGAACACGTATCTCTTTTTATGTGTGTGTATGATCGTCTTAGGAATCTGGCTAATGGTAAAAAATCAAGCAGCAAAATGGCGACCAAACCATTTATTTTATGGCGGACTACTGATCTACTTGGGTCTACTACTATTTCTTCACGCCCATCTTTTTGGTCGCCTTCAATCTGGTAATCCCAATATCATCGCTACTACGTGGAGTAGCTTACTTGCTGACTTAAAGGCGAGTAAGGTTTCTCAAAATGTAGGCGGCGGCATGGGAGGAGCAGTTCTTTATGCAGCAACTTATTTCCTACTAGCTCAAGCTGGAAGTTATTTTATTAGTATCTTGCTGATGATTGGTGGAGGATTAGTCGTTAGCCCATACAATCTGCAAGATCGAATGGAACGATTGACGCAAGTAAAGGAAAGTCTCCAACGGCGTTATGAAGCCAATGCTGGGAAAAGAAAACTTCGTGAGGAAAAACGGCAAGCGAAGCAACGCCAAAAAGAAGAAAATCAAGCCATGAAAAAAGCGGCAATTTTGGCAGAAATGGATCAAGAAAAAGCGCAACAAACAAATAATGTCAGACCGAAAACACCGGGAGAAAAATTAGCAGAGACCACCAAAGAAATGAATCAAAGCACATCAGAACAGTTAAGCTTTGTTCCTATTAATCATTTTCAAGAATCTCAGGCACAAATGGATGTCCCAGAAATGCGTAAGCCTCAAGCAACCAATTTAGCAAAACCAGTTGAAGAGGAAGAGGAGGATGGGCAAGTATTGGAATTTGACATCCCGCAAGATGTTGAGGATGAAGATTATGAGTTACCACCAGTTACGTTATTGAATCCAGGAAAACCAACCGATCAAAGTGGTGAGTACAAAAAAATCGAAAAAAATATTGCGGTGCTTGAGAAGACGTTTGAAAGTTTTGGCGTAGATGCCAAAGTGGTAAAAGCTAGTTTAGGTCCATCGGTTACCAAATTTGAAATTCAACCCGCAATTGGGGTGAAAGTGAGCAAAATTGTCGGTTTAACAGATGATATTGCATTAGCATTGGCCGCAAAAGATGTGCGAATGGAAGCTCCTATTCCTGGCAAATCATTAATTGGGATTGAAGTTCCGAACGATGCAATTAGCACCGTTTCCTTTCGGGAAGTTGTTGAGGCACAACCACCTCACCCAGATCATCTATTGGAAGTACCATTGGGTCGAGACATCTCCGGAAAAGTGCAAACAGCCGATTTAAGCAAGATGCCTCATTTGTTGGTTGCTGGCTCTACCGGTAGTGGTAAATCCGTTGCTATCAATGGCATGATTACGAGTATTTTGATGCAAGCCAAACCACATCAGGTAAAATTGATGATGGTTGACCCGAAAATGGTTGAATTAAATGTTTACAATGGGATTCCTCATTTATTAACGCCTGTTGTTACCAATCCGCGCAAAGCGGCCCAAGCTCTGCAAAAAGTTGTGAAGGAAATGGAAGAGCGATATGAAAAATTTGCGGCCACGGGTGTCCGAAATATTACGGGCTACAACGAAATGATTGAAGAGCGCAATCACCAAACGGGTGAAAAGCACCCCATTTTGCCATTTATTGTCGTGATTGTTGATGAGTTAGCCGATCTGATGATGGTTGCCAGTAATGAAGTGGAAGATGCGATTATTCGCTTGGCCCAAATGGCACGGGCAGCTGGAATCCATATGATTTTAGCCACCCAACGACCAAGTGTCGATGTCATCACAGGTATTATCAAAGCCAACGTTCCATCAAGAATGGCATTTGCTGTATCAAGTGGTACCGATTCGCGTACAATTATCGATTCGAATGGTGCAGAAAAATTACTAGGTCGTGGGGATATGCTTTTCTTACCAATGGGAGAGAACAAACCCATTCGTGTTCAAGGAGCGTTCATTTCCGACCATGACGTTGAAGCAATCGTCAAGTTTGTGACAGATCAACAAGGTGCAAACTATGAAGAGAAAATGATGATCTCCGATGAAGAAACGGCAACCAATCAGGCGGAAGAATCGCAAGATGAACTCTATGAACAGGCAAAAGAACTGGTGGTGGAGATGCAGACAGCCAGTGTCTCGTTGCTTCAAAGAAGGTTCCGTATTGGCTACAATCGAGCGGCTCGCCTAGTCGATGAATTGGAAGCCAATGGGATTATTGGTCCATCAGAAGGCAGCAAACCGCGAAAAGTTTACTTGGAATCGTTAGATGAAATACTCCCAGAAGAAGAGCTTGCTGATCGCTATTCTCACCCGGATGTCGAAGAATAGGGATAGGGAGCACTGTGATTTCGTATATAAAAGAATGACAAATTTGTTCGTTGGCTTACACCTCTTTCAATGGGATGTAAGCCACTTTTTTTATATAGTGGATGTGTGAGAGAATGGAGAAGGGATGGTTAATATGTTAACTGTAAAGAATATCAGCAAGATTTATGGGGAAACAATTCAGTATGAAGCACTAAAAGATATCAATTTTATGATTGAGGAAGGCGAATTTGTAGCGATCATGGGTCCTTCTGGAAGTGGGAAGTCAACATTGTTAAATATTTTAGCTACGATTGATACACCTACAAGTGGGACCGTTACGTTAAATGAAGAGAATCCCCATCAATTAAATTCAGAGCAAATTGCAGTATTTAGAAGAGAAAAGTTGGGGTTTGTTTTTCAATCTTTCAATTTATTACCCACGTTAACCGTTGAAGAAAATATCGTCTTACCACTAACTTTATCAGGTGAATCCGTCCGCGTAATGAAACGTAAGGTTGCTGAAATTGCACCGAAACTAGGAATTGAGCAACTTTTGCATAAGCGAATCTCTGAAATCTCTGGTGGGCAAGCGCAACGGGTGGCAGTAGCACGAGCGATGATCCATCATCCTCAATTGGTATTAGCGGATGAGCCAACAGGAAATCTTGATACGAAGGCATCTAAGGATGTGATGCGTCTATTTAAGCAACTGAATGAAGAAGAACAAGCGACATTGTTAATGGTTACTCATGATCCTTTGTCAGCTAGCTATTGTCGGCGAATCCTATTTATTAAAGATGGCAAATTGATCAGTGATATTCATCAAGCTTCGACACAAGAAGTATTTTATCAAGAAATCATGCAACAGCTCGCTCATTTGGAGGGCATAAATGATGAATTTTAAACAATTTGTTTATCGTAATACGATGCGCAATAAGTCATTATACTTGGCCTATTTTTTAAGTACTTTGATTTCTGTCATGGTTTTTTTTACGTTCAGTACGATGGCTTTTCATCCAATTCTTCAATCAGGAGTAAGCGGAAATTTAAAAGTTGGGATGTTGGGATCAGCTATTCTGATTTTCGGTTTTTCTTTTTTCTTTGTAGTTTATTCATTGAGTATTTTTTTGCAATCACGTAAAAAAGAATTTGGCCTATTATTGATTCAAGGAATGAGTATGAAACAGCTCCGGCGAATGATTAGTCTAGAAACATTGGTCATAGGCTTTTGGTCAATTCTTTTCGGTAGCTTGTTTGGATTGGGATTTTCACAACTTATTTTATTAGTAGCTAAGCAACTCATTGGCTTAAATTTTGTTGCGTATTTTCCAAGTAAAGCCATCCTATTAACAGTTGTATCGTTTAGTCTTTTATTTCTTTTAAGTTCCGGCATTTCGCAATTTCAATTACCGAAACAAACAATTCAGCAATTGTTAAAAGCCGATGAACGTGGCAAAGGAAAACTCGTTTTTTCAAAAGTAAAAAGCATGTTTGCATTTATATTGCTCGCAGGTGGTTACACGATTGCGTTAGTGTCACAGGGAGCAACTGTTGTTATGGTCTTTATTCCGGTGCTCATTATGGTGGTCATTGGAACCCTTCTCTTTTTTTCACAGCTTAGCGTTCAAATGATTGAAGGAATGAAAAAACGGTTAAATTTTTTCTGGAGGAAACACAATTTGGTTGTTTTTTCGGATTTAGCTTTTCGAATGAAAGACAATGCACGTTCCTTTTTTTTTGATTACAATTGTTTCAACGGTGGCTTTCGTAGCAGTAGGGACGTTGTATGGAGTCCAAGCTATTTTTTTAGGCGTTTTGAATTATATGCCTTATGATTTTTCAGCACCATCTGAACAAAACTCTGTTGAGCAAGTAGAAAAAACATTGACGAACTTACATATAGCTGCGGAAAAGAGCGACTATACCTATTATACAGATGAAAAGCAAACCACGATTCATGCGTCCGAATACAATAAAATTGCTCAATTATTTGGTGAAAAATCGCTTTCGCCCAAAGAGAACACAGCGATTCAGTTACAAGAGACCGGTACAAATCATCAGATCACATCGGTCAAACAAGTGACAATTGGTCACCAAAAACTAGCGATAACGGCAGAACAGTCAACGGGAATCCTGCCTGTTTATCAAGGAACATTTGTCGTACCGGATGCAATTCCTTTAAAAGGTACAGCAACCAATAACACTGTTTGGGTAACTAGACATGCTTCAGAAAAACAAAAAATCAAAGCTGGCGAAACATTAGCAGATAACCCAATGATTACTTCTGTCGCCTACACCAAAGATACAACGCTTAAAGGCTATGCACCAATGCTGTTCATTGGCATTTTTATTAGCTTGGTGTTTCTTGTATCGGCTGGAAGTTTTCTGTACTTTCGACTGTATAGCGACTTGGCAAATGATACTCAAAAATACCGTATGATTTTTCGTTTGGGATTATCTCGCAAAGAGTTAAAGAAAATGATTTACCGTCAAGTCGGTATCCTATTTTTTATTCCATTGCTTGTTGCACTCGCTCACAGTGTTGTTGCGTTGATTGCCATGTATCACATTTTTTCTTTATCCATGCAAGGGGCAGCTATTCAGGTACTGATTCTGTTTGTTTGTGTGTATACGTTGTATTATTTTGTTGCTAGCCGTTTGTACTTTCAATCAATTGCAACCAGTATTGGCATGGCCCAAAAATAAAAAATTGCCATGTAGAACTTGCACTTAAAAATATTTTCACGTATAGTAGTCAACGATGAAAATGAAAAGAGGAAAACAAGTGAAGTGTTCTATATATGGTTTAACAATGAATGAATTAACGGAATGGTTTTTAGAGCAAGGCGAAAAAAAATTCCGTGCTACCCAAGTTTGGGAATGGCTCTATCAAAAAAGAGTTCAGTCTTTTGCTGAGATGACGAATTTATCAAAAACGGTCATTGCAAAATTAACGGATGCATTTGTTATCAATCCTTTAAACCAAGTGATTGTGCAAGAAGCCCAGGATGGCACGGTAAAGTACTTATTTCAATTGCCCGATAAGCATATGATTGAAACCGTGATGATGCCCCAAGAATACGGGGTGTCCGTGTGTGTGACGACTCAGGTTGGCTGTAATATCGGGTGTACATTTTGTGCCAGTGGTATTTTAAAGAAACAACGCGATTTGACTGCTGGTGAAATTGTGGCGCAAATAATGTTGGTTCAACATTACCTTGATGAAAAAGGTCAAGGTAATCGAGTGTCGCACATTGTCGTTATGGGGATTGGGGAGCCATTTGACAATTACAACAATGTTATGAATTTCTTGCATGTAGTCAATGATGCCAAAGGACTTGCCATTGGTGCCAGACATATCACCGTTTCGACAAGCGGTTTAGTACCAAAAATTAAGGAGTTCGCAGACAATGGCCTCCAAGTTAATTTAGCCATTTCATTGCATGCCCCGAACAATGATGTCCGCACCTCAATCATGCGCATCAATCGGACATTTCCAATTGAAAAACTAATGGATGCAGTCGATTATTATTTAGAAAAAACCAATCGTCGTATTACCTTTGAATACATTATGTTGAGTCATGTCAATGATCGCGTGGAGCATGCGCAACAGTTGGCTGATTTATTAAAGGACAAGAAGAAATTAACTTATGTAAATCTGATTCCTTATAACCCAGTCAGTGAACATGACCAATATGCGCGTAGTTCACGAAATGATGTGATGAAATTTTACGATGTTTTGAAGAAAAATGGGGTCAATTGTGTGATACGTAAAGAGTATGGAACAGATATTGACGCTGCTTGTGGACAATTGCGTAGCAAACAAATGAAACAGAGCACAACAAACTAATTTTTAGAGCAGTCAGAAGACTGTTCTTTTTTTTTGGAAAAATGGAGGGAAGCAAGTGCTGTTTATAAAAATTTAGAAGCCGTAGATGAAGAAATTCGTTTGTGTAGTTGTTTACAAAATAAAGAATAAAATGTTTTTGGCCTAAAAAAACGATGAATAAAAAATAAGGACACAAATTTTACACATTTTTTACAATTATGAAGAAAAAATGAAATTTTTATAAAATACTGCTTGCTTTTTTAATAATTACTAATTAAAATTTAATTTAATTCAGACAATACTCATTTTCTGAAAAAAAAAGATAAAGGAGAGTTTATGCATGAAAAAGAGATGGGCCTATAGCTTGGTTACGATTTTTGGACTTGCACTAGCAGGTTGTTCTACTACAGGTGGATCTTCCTCATCGACAGCGACATCCAATAGTTCAGGAGGAGAAGCAAAAGATCAGACCTTTAAAGTCGTTGTGCAACAAGAAATGCCAAGTGCTGATCTATCATTGGCAACCGATACGATTAGTTTCAGTGCATTAAATAATGTGTACGAAGGAATTTATCGCTTAAATAAAGACAACAGTCCAGAACCTGCGGGCGCTTCTGAGAAAGCCAAAGTGAGTGATGATGGTCTAACCTATACAATTAAATTACGTAAAGATGCCAAATGGTCAAATGGGGACCCCGTAACGGCCGCAGATTATGTTTACGGATGGCAACGAACCGTTAATCCGAAAACAGCATCAGAATATGCCTATCTTTTTTCACCAGTCAAAAATGCGGATGATATCACAGCTGGTAAGACAGCGGTCGATCAATTAGGAATTAAGGCCGTTAATGATCATGAATTAGAAATTACTTTATCCAAAGCTACACCGTACTTTGACTATTTATTAGCATTCCCTTCATTTTTCCCACAAAATCAAAAAGTCGTTGAAGAGAATGGTTCAAAATATGCTCAATCTAGTGCTACAGCAGTTTACAATGGACCATTTACCTTAACAGACTTTGATGGACCTGGTACTGATACTGAGTGGAGTTACACGAAAAATGATCAATATTGGGACAAAGAAAATGTGAAATTAGCTAAAGTCGAAGTGAGTGTTGTGAAAGAATCATCAACTTCTTTGAACTTATTCCAAGATGGAGAAGCGGATGATGTCATCCTTTCTGGTGAATTGGCACAACAAATGGCCAATGACAAATCATTTGTCTCTCAACCAGAAGCTTCTACGACCTATCTAGAAATGAATCAACGGAAGGCAGACTCACCATTTAAAAATGAAAACTTAAGAAAAGCAATTTCTTACGCTATTGATCGTGACTCGTTGGTAAATTCTATTTTAGGTGATGGTTCAATTGCTTCTACTGGTTTAGTACCATCTGGGATGACATTTAGTCCTAAAAACAAAGAAGATTTTACAAAATCGGCTGGGACTGAACTTTCTTACAGCAAGAAGGAAGCGAAAGAATATTGGGAAAAAGCGAAAAAAGAATTGGGTATTACTTCTTTGAAGTTTGATATTTTATCTTCTGATACCGATTCATCTAAAAAAATTACCGAATATCTTCAAAGTGCCATTCAAGAATCTTTGGAAGGTGTGACTGTTACGCTAAGTCCAGTACCATTCTCTGTTCGTTTGGACCGTTCAAATGCCGGTGATTTCGATGTTGTCATGGGTGGCTGGGGAGCTGACTATGCTGATGCAAGTAGTTTCTTAGATTTATTTGTGACAGGCAATTCTTATAACCGTGGGCAATGGAGCAATTCAGAGTATGATGCAACAATCAAAGCAGCTAGTACAACCGATGTTAGTGATCCAGAAAAACGCTGGGATGATTTGGTTAAAGCTGAAAAAGTTTTAATGGATACACACGGCGTTGTTCCATTGTATCAAAAAGCCGAAGCACACTTACGTAATACGAAAGCGAAGGGCGTGGTTGCCCATGGTGCGGGGGCACAATACGACTATAAATGGACGTACATCGCTAAATAATTAAGGTAGTTTGATACCAATCTCATTCAGTTGGTTACTGAATGAGATTGAGTTTAATTAGGATACTATGCCAAAAATAAGGGGGAACACGATGAAAAAGAAACAGATTATTGGTTGGTTAGCTTTATGTGGAATTGTTTTAGCGGGTTGTACAACTGGAGGATCTACCAAAGAAAGTGGAACTTCAAGTTCAACCACAAAACAAGAATTTAATGTTGTTGTTCAACAAGAAATGCCAACAGCAGATTTATCAGTGGCGACAGATACGATTAGTTTTACGGCATTAAATAATGTGTATGAAGGATTATATCGTTTAGACAGTGAAAATAAACCACAGGCAGCTGGTGCTGCAGAATTGGCCACTGTTAGTGATGATGGACTAACCTACACACTAAAATTACGAGAAGATGCCAAATGGTCAAATGGCGACCCTGTAACGGCGGCAGATTATGTTTATGGTTGGCAACGTACAGTCAATCCAAAAACAGCTTCAGAATATGCTTATTTATATGAATCTGTTGAAAATGCAACAGAAATCACTAACGGAGAAAAAACAGTTGATCAATTGGGAATCAAAGAAAAAGGTGATTATGAGTTAGAAATTAAACTAACAAAACCAACACCGTATTTCCAATACCTATTGGCTTTCCCTTCATTTTTCCCACAAAATCAAAAAGAAGTGGAAAAAGAGGGCGATAATTATGCCAAGACAAGTGCGAATGCTATCTACAATGGGCCATTTACACTTGAAGGATTTGATGGCCCAGGTACGGATACTGAATGGAGTTACAAGAAAAACAAAGAATATTGGGATAAAAAGAATGTAAAACTGGAAACAATCAATGTCAGTGTTGTAAAAGAATCCTCAACTTCTCTCAATCTTTTCAAAGATGGTCAAGCGGATGATGTGATTCTTTCAGGTGAACTAGCACAACAAATGGCTAATGATAAGGCTTTTGTCTCACAAGAAGATGGTCGTACTTCTTATTTAGAATACAACCAACGAAAAGCAGATTCTCCATTTAGAAATACCAAATTACGTCAAGCCATTTCCTATTCCATTGACCGTAATGTGTTAGTGAAAAATGTCTTAGGTGATGGTTCAATTGCTTCAACAGGTTTGATTCCAAAGAACTTGACATTTGGACCTGATGGTACTGAATTTACCAAAGCATCTGGAAAACAGGTAAGTTATGATGCTGACAAGGCGAAAAAACTTTGGGCAGAGGCTAAAAGTGAACTAGGCATCAGCTCATTGACGTTTGATATCATCGCTTCAGATGATGATTCAACGAAAAAAGTAGTTGAGTACATTCAAAATGCCATTCAAGAAAACTTAGAGGGGACTAAGGTAACCGTGACGCCTGTACCATTTTCAGTTCGTCTAGATCGTTCAACATCAGGTGATTTTGAAGTTGTCATGGGTGGTTGGGGAGCTGACTATGCTGATGCAAGTAGCTTTACAGATCTCTTTGTCACTGGCAATTCTTACAACCGCGGACAATGGAGCAATGCCGAATATGATAAGGTAAATAAAGCGGCAGGAACAACCAATGTAGCAAATCCTGAAAAACGTTGGGCCGACTTACTTGATGCAGAAAAAATAATTATGGCGGATCAAGGTGTAACGCCGGTCTTCCAAAAAGCTGAAGCACATTTACGAGCAACCAAAGTAAAAGATGTTGTTGTACACAGTGCAGGAGCTCAATACGATTACAAATGGGCTTATATTAAAGAATAACATGCAATAAAAAACTGCGAACGTGCTTAGTGGTCATGCCAAAAGCTTGACCATTAAGCGACGTTGCAGTTGCTGTTGCTGTTGATTACAGAAAAGCCAAGCCTAAAAATACCAAACTCAAAAGGAATAGTATCAAGGCAGGTTCCAACCAAAAGCGATAACTTGTTCGACCGATTTCTGAAAGCGTGAGATAGTCTTCTTTTGTTTTCCTAAAAGCTTTTTTCCATGAATATTGAAAGAAGTCAAGTGATCCAGAGGCGCAAACCCATAAAAAGCTTCCAATGATTAAAAAGAATAGAGTGAAGGAAAATAATAGGTCAGACACACGGGACCAAGCAAAATCTGAGAAGATCATTGGCCATAACAAGCTAATAATCAACCCCGCAATACTGATGATGAGGGTACTTTTACGAAGGTGCATACCAAACTCCTTTCTAAACTAATACATAAATAATAAAATAACTTTACAAAATTATTGTTTATAAGTCAAAACACTTAGGAGGAAAATAAGTGAATAGTTTTGTTAAATATATCTTAAAAAGAATTTTTTTTATGGTGGTTACGTTGTGGATTATTGCGACGATTACCTTTTTCTTAATGAAATTGCTACCTGGTACACCCTATACGAATGCAGAAAAATTGAGTGCACAACAAATTGCCCTGTTAAATAAACAAATGGGCTTGGATAAGCCAATGATTGTGCAATATGGTCTATATTTGAATAATTTATTGCACTTTGATTTGGGGATTTCCTTCCAATTTAAAAACCAACCAGTAGCCAATCTGCTGAGTGCTCGTATTGGACCATCCTTACAATTAGGGATTCAAGCAATCATTGTTGGGACACTAGGAGGCATTATTCTAGGAGCTATTTCAGCGATGAAACAAAATACTTGGATCGATACAACGGCAACCTTAGTGGCGATTCTTGGACGCTCCATTCCAAACTTTGTGTTTGCTGTCTTATTACAATATGTGTTTGCCATGAAATTGCACATTTTACCAATTGCAAAATGGGAAACCTTTGCTTATACAATCTTACCAACGATTGCCTTGGCAATGTCCCCATTAGCAGATTCTGCTCGGTTTATTCGGACGGAAATGGTGGAAGTGTTGCATAGTGATTATGTGGAACTGGCACGTGCAAAAGGCTTAAGCCGTTGGGGAATTGTTTTTCATCATGGCTTACGTAACAGTTTGATTCCATTATTAACACTGTTAGGACCATTAGCAGTTGGACTGATGACTGGTTCGCTGGTTGTTGAAAATATTTTTGCTATTCCGGGTATCGGAGAGCAATTTGTCAAATCAATCATGACAAATGATTACCCAACGATTATGGCTGTGACGATGCTTTATTCAGCAATGTTGGTTGTGGTTATTCTAATTGTCGACATTTTATATGGAATTGTTGATCCAAGAATTCGTGTATCAGAAGGGAGTCGTAGCTAATGGCTAATTCAGCACAAATAAATGAAAAAGAACTAGCGGCGATTCCGTTAACATCGTTTGAACCTTTAGAAAAGAGTACGGTTGAAAAGCGTGAAGAAATTGCTATGCCTTCCTTAACGTTTATGCAAGATTCTTGGCGTCGTCTAAAGAAAAACAAAGCAGCCGTTTTTTCAATTGTCTTGTTGGCAATCATTATTGCAATCTCGTTAATTACCATTTTTGTGTCTCCACATAATCCTACAACACAAAATGTGAAATATACCAATCTGCCACCCAAAATTCCAGGTATCAATATTACTGGCCTGAATGGACATGCCGAAGTGGGAGGGAAAGTGGTTGACAAATATGCGCAAGCCAATGTCCCTGCTGGCACCTATTTTTATCTTGGAACGGATAGTCTGGGCCGTGATTTATTAAGTCGCTTATTTATGGGGACACGAGTATCATTATTAATTGCCTTTATCGCCGCGTTGCTCGACATTGTTTTCGGAGTGACTTATGGCTTGATTTCTGGCTTACTAGGTGGGCGTGTGGACAATATCATGCAACGGTTTTTAGAAGTGATTTCTGGTATTCCTAATCTAGTTGTGATGATTTTAATGTTGGTTGTTTTTGAACCAGGTATTCCATCAATTGTTGCAGCTATGGCAATTACGAACTGGATACCAATGGCTCGGATTGTCAGGGCGCAGACGATGAAGCTCAAAGACCAAGAGTTTGTATTGGCTGCGACGACACTAGGGGAAACACGTTCGAAAATAGCATTTAAGCATATCTTACCGAATATTTCGAGTGTCATTATTATCCAAATGATGTTTAGTATTCCGTCGGCGATTTTCTTTGAAGCTTTCTTGAGTTTCATTGGTTTAGGGCTTCGTCCACCGGTTGCTTCCTTGGGTACATTGTTAAGTGATGGTTACAAGACCTTTCTATTTTTGCCCTACCAATTATGGGTCCCAGCAATAACGCTCTCGGTCATTATGATTGGCTTTAACTTACTAGCTGATGGGCTACGTGATGCGTTTGATCCGAAGATGAAAGAGTGATTGAATGAATAAGATAATTGAAGTGAAAAATTTAGAGATTTCTTTCGATACATTTGCCGGAAAAGTTCAAGCCATTCGAAATGTCAGCTTTGATTTGTATCAAGGCGAAACGTTAGCCATTGTTGGTGAATCGGGAAGTGGGAAATCAGTAACCACACGAAGCATTATGGGGTTGCTAGCTAGCAATGCCAATGTTGAGAATGGGGAGATTTTATTTAACGGTTCGGATATCGTAAAGAAAAGTGAAAAGGAATTACAAAAAATTCGAGGAAAAGATATTGCGATGATTTTCCAAGATCCAATGACTTCACTGGATCCAACGATGCCAATTGGCAGACAGGTAGCAGAATCTTTGATCAAGCATACCAAAATTTCCAAAAAAGAAGCACTAAAGCAAGCATTAGAATTGTTAAATTTGGTTGGCATTCCTAACGCCGAAAAGCGGCTAAAAAATTATCCGCACCAATTTTCTGGTGGACAACGACAACGGATTGTGATTGCGATTGCGTTGATTTGTTACCCACAAGTGCTCATTGCTGACGAACCTACGACGGCCTTAGATGTGACCATCCAAGCCCAAATTATCGAATTACTGAAAGATATTCAACAAAAAATGAATTCATCCATCATTTTCATTACCCATGATTTAGGAGTTGTTGCCAATGTCGCCGATCGTGTTGCAGTGATGTATGGTGGGAAAATTATTGAGATTGGAACGGCTAGAGAAATTTTCTATAATCCACAACATCCGTATACTTGGGGGTTGCTTGGTTCAATGCCTACGTTGGAAAGCACAGGAAAACGGTTATATGCGATACCAGGTTCCCCTCCTGATTTATTAAAGCCACCAACTGGGGATGCGTTTTATCCACGGAATGAATACGCAATGAAAATTGATGCTGAACAAGAACCACCATTTTTTGATGTTTCACCTACCCATAAGGCAGCAACTTGGTTATTAGCACCTCAAGCGCCAAAAGTGACACCACCAGAAGAAATCCAAATTCGCTGGAAAAAATTTCAAGAGAATGCTTTTGGAGAGTAAGGAGGGAAAGATAAGTGAGTAAAGTCCTATTAGATGTAAAGAATTTAAAACAATATTTTAATGTGGGTCGTAAAGATGAAGTTAAAGCTGTTGATGATATGACCTTTCACATTTTTGAAGGCGAAACATTTGGTTTAGTAGGGGAATCCGGAAGTGGCAAATCGACGACTGGTCGTTCTATCATCCGACTGAATACACCAACTGATGGCACGATTACCTTCGATGGTCAAGATGTGATGAAATTGAAAAGTAAACAAGAATTGAAGGATTTCCGTCGGGAGGTTCAAATGATTTTCCAGGATCCGTATGCATCGCTTAATCCACGAATGAAAGTGCGTGATATCATCGCAGAAGGAATTGACATTAATCATTTGGCCAAAAACGAGAAGGAGCGAAATGCACGGGTCGATGAGCTACTGAAAACAGTTGGCTTAAATCCATCACATGGGACACGTTATCCGCATGAATTTTCAGGTGGACAACGGCAACGGATTGGGATTGCTCGAGCTTTGGCAGTGGATCCCAAATTCATCATTTGTGATGAACCGATTTCCGCTTTGGACGTATCCATTCAAGCACAGGTTGTGAATTTATTGCAAGATCTACAAGAAAAACATAATTTAACCTATTTTTTCATTGCACATGATTTGTCGATGGTAAAACACATCAGCGATCGAATTGGGGTAATGCATCTGGGAAAATTACTTGAAGTAGGGACAAGCGATGAAATTTACCATTATGGTGTGCATCCGTATACCGAAAGTTTGTTGTCTGCGATTCCTTTGCCCGATCCTGAAAGTGAACGAACAAGAAAACGGATTAAATATGTCGAAGTTCCACAAGCGAATACCGCAAGAAAAATGCAAGAAATTGCACCAGGTCATTTTATTTATGCGACAGAAGAAGAAGTGCCAATGTATCAAGAAAAATTACGAAAAAAGAAGGAAGTTTAAGTAATAGGGTAAGGGGGTTGATTCATGAAAGTGTTAAAAGGTTATCGTTTTCGGATTTACCCGGACGAAGAACAATTGACATTTTTTAAGCAAACCTTTGGCTGCGTAAGATTTACGTACAATCAATTGTTGATGGCAAGAAAAGGAACAGCAAACTCAGAAGAAAGCATGAAATTAACCCCCGCTGCATTAAAAAAAGACTATCCCTTTTTGAAAAAAACGGATAGTCTGGCTTTGGCCAATGCACAACGTAATTTGGAGAGAGCCTACGCGAATTTTTTTCAAGGAAGAGCAGGCTACCCAAAACTAAAAAGCAAGAAAAATAGTTGGCAATCTTACACAACGAATAATCAAAAACATACCATTTATTTTATCGATGGGAAATTGAAACTGCCAAAATTGAAAAGTCTCGTCCAAGTTCACCAACACCGAGAGATAAAAGGGATGATTCGTTCCGCTACGATTTCGGCAAAAAATAATGAAGAATTTTATGTTTCATTGTTGTGTTTAGAAGAGGTTTCATTCTTGCCAAAAACAAAGAAAGTAATCGGCATTTCTTATTGTCCGCAACGATTGATTCAATTATCGCAATCTTTCGATAATTTACCAAATATTGAAGAACAATTGCTAGGAGACAAACTGGAAAAAGCCCAAAAGAAATTGCAACTGCGAGCCAAAATCGCTAAAAAACATAAAGTAAGATTAAGAGATGCCAAGAATTATCAAAAGCAAAAGCAACGAGTGCAAAAGTTAATTCAGGAAAAAGCCTGTAAAAAAAATGATTTTATTGATCAGTTGACGTTTCTCTTAGTCAAAGAGTTTGACTATATATTTGTTGAAAAACAACCACGGATAACCGATAGTGAAGAAGACAATCCATTTACTTCAACGGATTGGTATAGTTTTACTCAAAAATTGACGTATAAAACGCAATGGTATGGCAAAGAGTATCTCGCGGTTGAGAGTCCGGATGACAGCATTCGTTCTAGTCGAATCATTGAGGAATTAGGAAAACAACAACTTGATTTGTAAAAAAATCGATCAGAACTGGAAGGGGCTCCAGGGATCGCCTAGGGTATAGAAAAAAGGAAACTTTTTGTTTCTAGGAAAAATGCTCACTAATTATGAAAAACCAAAGAAGAGAGAGGACAGCTGTCCTCTCTCTTCGCTTATCTTCTATAATTCCTCATGAAAAACATTTTGTTTTAGTCGGTAAACTTTTGAAGGTCGACCAATACCGGTCGGACGTTCGCCAATTTCATCGAAAAAGTGCAACAATGACTTCTTAAAATTGGAATGATCAATTAAGCGGTAGTCAATGCCCAAAAATTTCGAAAAGACCTTTCTGGCTTCCGTGATTGTAAATGACTGCCCTAAGACTTGCAACACTTGAGGTTCGTGCTCCATTTTATTGGCAATTCGATTAAAGGCTTTTAAAATAATCGCGCTGTGGTCAAAGGCTAATCGATCTTTTCCAAACGATTGACCAGTCACCAAGTCGAGCACAATGGCTGTGTGCTCACTTTCTAAATGAATCTGATTGGCCTTTCTTTCCAGCGAGAACCAACGGACATCTTCGGCATCATCACCAGCTAAGAGCGGTTCTTCTCCAATGAAAGCAAGGTAACTGACTGTTACGACCCAACCACGAGGATCACGATTTGGGGTGCTGAAGGTGTGGAGCTGTTCAATATTTTGTTTGGATATTTTGACGCCAGTTTCTTCTTCGGTTTCACGAATCACGCTTTCACCTGTCGATTCATCGGGTTGCACGAACCCACCAGGAAGGGCCCAAGAATTTTTGAATGGGTGACCTTTGCGTTTGATGAGTAAAATTTTTAATTTATCTTCGGATTTGCTGTAGCACATCAAGACCATATCGACCGTTAGCGAAGGTTTTTCGTAGTTGGGTTTTTCTTGTTTGCGATACCAAGCGAGAAATTCCTGTTCACTTGCTTGGTGCTCGTAGTAGTCCTTTTCATCCTCTCGACTGGAAAAAGTTGCCATAATGATCCCTACCTTTTCAATTTGATGAGCCGCTTTCTTTTGTTAAAGAAAAAAGAAAAGCAAAAAATTAATAAGAAACAATCCCAAATAAATGGGAAGGTATTTTTTAAAATAGCGAATACAAGTAAAGCCTGCTAGTACAATAATAATGAGCAGGGTTCCTCGGATGAGAATCGATGAGACCAAGAAAGTATTTAACTGATTGATGGTATTCATATAGGCGTAAATGCGTTGATAAACGTTGGCAAAGAGGAGATGGATTGCAGTCAATACAATCAATGTCCAAATATAAATGATTTGTCTTCGTTGCATGGTCTATCCTCCTCGTATGTTTTTATTAAAATAAGTTGGTACCAACTGTCCACAATCTAACACAATGGTTAGTAAGGAATGCTTTGTATCAGAGATGTTCAACTTTGCTAACCATTATAGCAACAAACCACAAAATACAAAATACTCTCAATTCTAGTATAGAGGTTTGGCTATTTGATGTACAGCTACTATTCTATTAGGTGCTTGCTTACAATCTATTTACACTAATAAATAACAAAAAAGAGAGTCCCAATTACTCTCTCTTCCAAGATTTATTCAAAAACAACGCTATTGAAACAAAACTAGATTCCATTGTTGTTGGGTTAAAAACAAAGGCGGTCATGATGAATGGTAAGTTCGAGATATTAAAGGCGGTCAAACAATTTGGAAATAATGGGTACAGACTAGTGACCACTAGTCAATTTAATACCAATAATACCAATAATGAGTAAGATAATGAAAAACCAAGTAAGCAAGTTTAGTTTGTCGCCAAAAAATACGACACCAATAATGATTGAACCGACTGCTCCAACGCCAGTCCAAATTGGGTAAGCAAGACTAAGAGGCAAATTTTTAAGCGATAATGAAAGTAAGGCAAAGCTAATAGCCATTCCAATAAAAGTTAGTATAGTCCACCCCAAATGTGAAAATCCATTACTAAGTTTCATGGTACTAGACCAAACCACTTCAAAAATTCCAGCTAGAAATAAATAAATCCAAGTCATTTTTTATTCTCCTTAAAAAATTAAAAAAACAGTTTATCCCACATCTTCATTGACCTAACGATGTAGAGATACTGTTTTAAAATTGTTCCCGGTGGAACATAGTATTTTATTCAATTTAAATAGTTACAGGTTTAAATATCTTTAACCATTATTAAATCAGTTTGTGGATCATCACCCATGTTAAATGTATGACTACCAACAAATTTAAAACCTAGATGCTGATAAAAGGCTTTAGCATTTTGATTAAATTCCCAAACACCTAACCAAATACGCTGTTTTCCTAATTGTGTAGCTTTTGCTATTGCAATATCATATAGAATCTTACCCAGTCCTTGTTTTTGAAATGCTTTACAAATGTAGATTCGTTCAATTTCCAGAGCATTTTCAAAGCCATCTTCTGATTGTACATCATTCACATTTAACTTTAGATAGCCCATAATTTCATCATTATC
The DNA here is from genome assembly GCF_042685105.1 of Enterococcus camelliae. NCBI lineage: Bacteria > Bacillati > Bacillota > Bacilli > Lactobacillales > Enterococcaceae > Enterococcus > Enterococcus camelliae. The sequence goes on from NZ_JBHUMO010000056.1 coordinate 80,452, forward strand.
ATTGAGTACAAAATAAAAAAAAGAATTTTCATTTTCCAGTTCTTCAGTTAGTTTTTCTAATTTGTAACTAGATTCTAAATAGTCTTCCATATTTTGTTTTGTATTTTGAGCTGCAAAAGTATCATAAAAAGTTTCAACACTGACTTTTTGTAATGCATCGAGGTCAGTCAAATCTAGTTCTTTAATATGCATAGTAGCGTTCTCCGTTTTTAAGTTTAAAAAAGCAAAAGTAGGTAACTCATTATTTTTTTAAAAACTAATGAGATGAAACCAACTATTATTGTAAACAATGTTTCTGGTAAAATAATTATTTTTATATTAGCATAATTCAAAAAAAAGTCAAATCAAATATAAAAGACTTGAATTTACTTATTTCTCGTTCGATAGTGAGCCTATCTTACGTGTATCGAAGCAGAAACTATCTCAAAAATGATAGTCTAAACTCAAGACAAGGATTGAAATCATTATCCAAAATATAGATTCCTGAAAAAAACCATCCACATTCATAGTCTCATCCTTGGGAGCGGATATCTTTCAAGCAATATCGTGGCGTATCGGAAAAAAAGGTAGAAGAATAGGAAACTAAGAAAACTAAGAAAACCGTGTAAACTGTACAATTATGTTTACCAAATACGATCACATTCGTTTTTGGGATATCTTCATCTTCGGACAGAAAAATTTCACCAAGCCTTTTTGGTGAGAAAGTAAGTAACGATAGGGACACTTGTGGTATACTTACAGAGAATGATTTTGAAAATGATAGAGGAGGAAGCTCACTCATGGCTGAGAAAGAAACATTTTATATAACAACACCAATTTATTATCCAAGTGGAAAATTACATATTGGCAATTCTTATACAACTATTGCTTGTGATGCTGTTGCACGCTACAAACGGTTGATGGGATTTGACGTTTTTTATTTAACAGGTGTTGATGAACACGGACAAAAAATTGAAAAAAAAGCAGAAGAACTTGGTGTGGCACCAAAAGAATATGTGGATAAGATGGCCGCAGATGTTCAAAAACTTTGGAAAACATTGGATATTAGTTATGATAAATTTATTCGCACAACAGATGAGTACCATCAAGTAGCGGTGAAAAAGATTTTTCAACAGTTATTAGATCAAGGGGATATTTATCTTGGTGAGTATGAAGGCTGGTATTCAATCTCTGATGAGGAATATTTTACTGAAACGCAATTGGCGGAAGTCTATCAGGACGAAGATGGGAAAGTGATTGGTGGGAAAGCACCAAGTGGACATGAAGTAGAATTGGTGAAAGAAGAGTCCTACTTTTTCCGTATGAGCAAATATGCTGATCGTTTATTGGCTTACTATGAAGAACATCCTCAATTCATCCAGCCAGAATCACGAAAAAATGAAATGATTAACAATTTCATTAAGCCGGGTTTGGAAGATTTAGCAGTATCTCGGACAACTTTCTCCTGGGGGATTAAAGTGGATGCCAATCCGAAACACATTGTGTATGTTTGGATTGATGCCTTATCAAACTATATTTCCGCATTGGGCTATGGATCAGCTGACGATCAATTGTTTAAAAAATACTGGCCAGCTGACGTTCAGATGGTTGGAAAAGAAATTGTTCGTTTCCATACTATTTATTGGCCAATTATGTTAATGGCTTTAGGGCTGCCGTTACCAAAAGAAGTGTTCGGTCATGGCTGGCTATTAATGAAAGATGGCAAAATGTCAAAATCAAAGGGCAATGTCGTTTATCCAGAAATGCTTGTAGAACGCTACGGGTTAGATGCCTTACGTTACTATTTATTGCGTGCTGTACCATTTGGAAGTGACGGTGTCTTCACACCAGAGGATTTTGTTGCTAGAGTGAATTATGATTTGGCCAATGACTTAGGTAATTTGTTAAATCGAACCATTGCGATGATTAATAAATATTGTGGAGGGTTTGTACCAAGCTATCAATCAAAAGTGACTCCGTTTGATAGTGAACTCTCGACAACCGCTGCCAACGTAATTGGCCGTTATCGTGAAGCAATGGATAATATGGAATTTTCAACAGCTCTATCCGAAGTGTGGACATTGATTTCACGGGCCAATAAATATATTGATGAAACACAACCTTGGATCTTGGCTAAAGATGAAACGAAAAAAGCGGAATTGGATAGCGTTATGATTCATTTGGCGGAATCATTGCGGATAGCCGCACTGTTGTTACAACCAGTGATGACAGAAACACCAAGCAAAATTTTTGAACAGTTAGGGTTAACACAACGTTCGACCAATTTAACTGATTTACGATTCGGTGAATTTCCTGAAGAAACCAAGGTGATTGAAAAAGGCACACCCATTTTCCCACGGTTAGATATGGAAGAGGAAATCGCCTATATTCAAGCGAAGATGTCAGAGGGAACACAGCCTGTTACTGAGACGGTGAATTGGCAACCAGAAGAGACAATTTTACATTCAACCAAAGAGAAACAAATCAAATACGATGATTTTGATAAAGTTGAATTAAAAGTAGCCGAAGTGGTGGATTGTCAAAAAGTGGAGGGAGCAGATAAACTGCTACAATTTCGATTGGATGCAGGTGATTCAAGTAATCGCCAAATTTTATCAGGCATTGCAGACTTTTATCCGACACCAAGTAAGCTCATCGGCAAAAAAGTGGTCATCGTGGCAAACTTAAAACCGCGAAAAATGCGTGGCTTAATCAGCCAAGGCATGATTCTTTCTGCAGAAGATGCGGAAGGCAATCTTCAAATTGTTGAGGCACCAAAAGGCATGCCAAACGGAGCCAGCATTGCTTAAGTTAGTATGACACACGTTTGATTGTTGAGATGGACAAATAGAAAAGAACCAATGACGCCACCAGATGCCTCTTACCCGAGCATGCGTGATTGGTTCTTTTTTAGAATCCAAGGAATTGTGGATAGAATGTGTTCTTTACTTGAAATTTGATAGAAAGGAATTGTTTTCTGATTGTTTTTCTTGTATACTTTTCTTTGTAATAGTTTTGTTCATAGGGGAGTAATCGGCAGCAAATGCTGTGGCAACATCACCAACAAGAAAGAAATTTCTGGTGTTGCCTTAATTGGTGAGACTTATGTATGTTGTACTGCACGCATACACAGGTCTATTTTTTTTAACTTTGAGCGACTTGTGTAAAAGATACTAAGGGGGAAAATCATGTCAGAATTAAGTGAAAAGAAACAGCAACAAACTGAGCCTTTTTACGCAAAAAGCGCAGAGGAGACACTTACTGCGTTGCACTCTCAAGCGGAAGGCCTATCAGATCAAGAGGCAGCTGCTCGTCTGGAACAATATGGACCAAATGAATTGGAAGCTGGGAAAAAGACCACCATCTTGCAAAAATTTTTAGAGCAGTTTAAAGACTTGATGATCATCGTGTTGTTAGTCGCTGCCATTATTTCCGCGGTTGTTTCTCATGAGGCAGTCGATGCCGCGATTATTCTAGCAGTTGTCATTATTAATGCCATTATGGGAGTTGTGCAAGAGTCTAAAGCGGAACAAGCGATTGAAGCGTTACGCGAGATGTCTACCCCTAATGCGAATATTCTTCGTTCAGGCCACTCAAAAAGTGTTAGCAGTCATGAGTTGGTTCCTGGGGATATTGTGCTATTAGAAGCCGGCGATGTTGTGCCCGCTGATATGCGTTTGTTAGAAATTAGTTCATTAAAAATTGAAGAGGCGGCATTGACCGGTGAATCCGTTCCTGTGGAAAAAGATTTAACTGTTTTAGAGGGAACCGATATTGGCATTGGAGACCGCGTAAACATGGCCTATTCCAACAGCAATGTAACCTATGGCCGAGGAAAAGGGGTCGTTGTTAACACCGGAATGAATACTGAAGTGGGCAAGATTGCCGGCATGCTAGCCAATGCCGATGAAACGGAAACACCGTTGAAGCGCAACTTGAATCAACTAGGAAAGTTTTTGACCATTGCAATCATTATTATTGCGGTCGTAATGTTCTTTGTCGGTACCTTGATTAACAATCAATCATGGGTAGATATGTTATTAACTTCTATCTCATTAGCTGTTGCGGCTATTCCAGAAGGATTACCAGCCATTGTAACCATTATTTTAGCCTTAGGTACACAAGTCATGGCCAAACGCAATGCGATGATTCGAAAGTTGCCAGCAGTTGAAACATTAGGCGCAACCGACATCATTTGTTCTGATAAAACAGGGACATTGACATTAAATCAAATGACAGTTGAAAAACTCTACTTTGATGGTACGCAGTTTGCTGCCGATGAGGAAATTGCTAAAGATAATTTAGCCATTAAGTTGATGAATTATGCCAATGACACGAAGTTTAGTAAAGAAGGCGATCTGATTGGGGACCCTACTGAAACGGCATTGGTTCAATTTGGTTTAGATAAAGGCTTTGATGTTCGCCAAGAAGGCAAAGCCGAACCACGTGTAGCAGATTTGCCATTTGACTCTGATCGAAAATTGATGAGTACCATTCATCAATTGGCAGATGGCACGTTCTTGGTGGCCGTAAAAGGAGCCCCAGATGTTCTAATTAACCGATCGACAAAAATATATCAAGGAGGAAAAGAAATTTCCCTTGATGAAACACAAAAAACGGCCATTCTAGAAAATAATAAAAATATGGCACAACAAGCTCTACGGGTACTAGGTGTTGCTTACAAAATTATGCCAACGTTGCCAGACGAACGCACCTCAGAAGTCATTGAAAATCAATTGGTCTTTACGGGCTTAATTGGGATGATTGACCCAGAACGTTCCGAAGCAGCGGAAGCAGTTCGTGTGGCGAAAGAGGCGGGTATTCGTCCAATTATGATTACTGGGGACCATCGTGATACGGCGGAAGCCATTGCTGGACGATTGGGAATCATTAAACCTGGTGATGATGATGCCGTGTTAACTGGAGCGGAATTAAATAATCTATCAGAAGCAGAATTTGCCAATAAGGTAACGCAATATTCGGTTTATGCGCGTGTTTCACCTGAACACAAAGTACGTATTGTAAAAGCATGGCAAAATGCTGGTAAAGTCGTAGCGATGACCGGTGATGGAGTCAATGATGCACCAGCATTGAAACAAGCTGATATTGGTGTTGGTATGGGAATTACGGGTACTGAAGTGTCAAAAGGTGCCTCAGATATGGTCCTTGCTGATGACAATTTTGCGACAATCGTCGTGGCCGTTGAAGAAGGACGCAAGGTATTCTCCAATATCCAAAAAGCCATTCAATATTTAATGGCCGCAAACTTAGGGGAAGTATTAACACTCTTTATTGCCACGATTCTTGCTTGGGATACCTTGCTGCCTATTCATTTATTGTGGATTAACCTTGTAACAGATACCTTCCCAGCCATTGCATTAGGAATGGAACCTGCTGAAAAGAACCTAATGGCACACAAACCTCGTGGAAAAAAATCAAACTTCTTTTCCGGTGGGGTATTGAGTAGTATTATTTATCAAGGGATTTTGGAGGCCGCAACCGTGTTATTTGTTTACTGGTCAGCCATCCAATGGCCAGCACACACTGCGGACAATATGATTGGTTTGTCGGCGGCACAATTATACGACCTACAACATGGCGATGCATTAACAATGGCTTTCGCTACTTTAGGGTTAATGCAATTGTTCCACGCGTTCAATGTGAAATCTGTTCACCAGTCCTTGTTTAAAGTAGGTTTCTTTAAAAATAAAGCATTCAACTATGCGATTCTTTTATCCTTTGTCATGATGATGATTATTATCGTTGTACCAGGATTGAATGATATTTTCCGAGTGACTCATTTAGATACGTATCAATGGGGAATCGTATTAGGATCTTCATTCGCGATTATTCCTGTAGTTGAAATTGTCAAAGCCATTCAAAGGGCTATGGGCAAAGAGTAAAAATGAATTGCCATTTTAGTGATGGGTAAGCCAACTTGTTCGTTGCTTCCCATCACTTTTTTGTTGGAACGCGATTTTTCAGTTCAACCAGTAGTGCTATCTTTGGGAGAGTCAACTTGGCGAAATGATGAAAACAAGGTAAAATAGAGAAAAACGGAAGAGGAGAACAGAGATGAAACGACCAGATTTAGGCTATTATTTATCGATGATTAATTCGATTGTGACCGATACGGAACAAACCGGAACCCAATTGAACGATGCTTTTGAAGAGGTGAAAGGTGCAATTGAACGAAAAGAGATTGCTTCGTTTGATGATGCCCGTCGCATGGAAATAGTAGAATTGTTTCAAACGGGGACAGATAAGTATCGCCTAATGTTAGAACAAATCAGTAAATTACAGCCACCAGCCCGTATTTTAGGAAACCATAAAAAATTTGAGCACGCCTATAAAAGTTATGTGGCAGGTTGTGAAGAAATGATTCTTAGTTTAGAGGATGGTATCGATGTAGCAGCATTTTACGCAGCAGAAGAAAAACAAGATCAAGCCACTGATGCAATCGCCGCAGCAATCCAAAAGATGACCCAAGTAATGGTAAAATAATCAGAAGAAACCAAGAAAAATTTAATCTAACTATTAGAAGATTTTCAAGATTGAATACGAGAGTTACGGTAAAATAATTACATAACCAACAATAACCTTTTTATTTTTCAGTAACTCCCTAACCAAGAGTTACTACTCCTTTTTCCGCTAGGCCTAACCAACCTAGTGGTTTTTTTTGTGCCTTGATACATAAGGGGTTCTAGCCACTTTATCAAATAATTGATGTTGGCCAAAAAGAGTAGCAAAAATAAAAAGGTCTGTGCATTTGTCCGTGCATTGGGTTAAAACCCAACAAAATTGGCAAACTTTGAAGCTGTTTTTTTTTCTCTTCAGGCATGACATGAGAGTAAATTTCTAATGTGATGGTTATATTTTTATGGCCTAACCGTTCACTCACTTCTTTCTTGTCTATTTTTTTGATTTTTTTCTAGGCAATGCAATCAACATGGTCGTTTTGAGATTGGCTTTGCCAATTAGCTTTTGGTTGAACTTTTTCTTTTTAATTCGTTTGTTCAATCAATCTCCTCTCCTCTCTTCTTGTTTATTGAGTAGTGCTGAAAAATTCGTCATGAAAAAAGCTACCTGTGCGGGTAGCTTTTTTCGTTGATAAACTAATTTTCAACATTTTGAACATAATCTTCAAAATATTGTAAAAGGTCGTGTTTGAAAGCTTGGTACTCTTCTTCTGTATAGGTTTTGTTTTCCACTTTGACATTGAAAAATGGCAAAGATAATTCTTCTCTAAGTCTTTCTAATACTTCATCTGAATTCATAGCAATTCCTCCTAAATCATGTTGAAAGAAGTGGATAACGTTTCGAAAGCTGTCTGCATTTCGGCCATTCGTTTGGATAATGAAAGAAAGTCATCTTGGTCATGAAACAAAATTTGTTTCAATTCAAAGTAAAATTGATCAAAAGCGTTCACGAAATCTTCAACCTCGGTGGTTTGCAATTCAGGGAATGTATCGCAACGAACGTAGGATTTTTCCGCAATTGCATAGATTTCCGCAGTTGTCAAAATAGCTAGATCGCTATCAAAACGCCGATTAGCAATTAATTCACTAACGGCATGGGACTTATTTAAGATATTGGAAAAGTCTTTTAAAATGAGCTCTTTTGGGGTCTTGCTAAACATGGTGAACACTTCCTCTCTTCACTTAGGCTTTTTTCTGAGTAACACAGACACATTCTGGCGCAACGACATCATTTTGAACAACGGTGAGTTTTCCACTTTTGGCATCACGTGAAAATAAAACGAGATTATCTGAATCTTGGTGAGCACAAAGTAAAAAATCTTCTGATTGATTGAAATTGAAGTCGCGAGGAATTTCACCGTTGGAAGGAACAATTTCAACTAAGGATAATTGACCGTCCACATGGATTTGATAAACTGCTAATGAATTGTGGCCACGGTTTGAAGCATAGACAAATTGTCCATCTTTTGTAACCCGTACAGCCGCTCCTCCATTAAAAGCTTGGTAATCTGCGGGCAAAGTTGAAATCTTTTGTTGTTTGGTGAATGTCCCCGTTTCTTGATGATATGCTAGGGTTGTTAAGGTACTGTCTAGTTCTCCAAAAAGATACGCAATGCGACCATTCGGATGAAAAGCAAGATGGCGAGGACCAGTTCCTGGTTCTGCTTGATAGCGAGCGACGAGGGTTAAGGTACCTTGTTCACTCACGTCATAAGTATAAACAGAGTCTGTTCCTAAATCGCAAACGGCCAGTCGATAATCAGGAGTTAAGTCGGCATAGTGAACGTGGGCATGATTTTGATTTTCATGTGGTCCCAATGGTTCTTCGTGAACAATACGATCGGCGAGCGTCAAGGTGCCATCGTGTTCAATTTTATAAACAGTAACTTCTCCCTTGTGGTAATTTGCACCATAGACAAGCTGACGTGTTTCATCAACAGCGACGTAACAAGGAGCTGCCCCTTCTTCTGCGACGATATTTAAACGAGACCCATCTGGCGAATAGGCTGCTACACCACCATTGCCATTGTTTGCGGACACGGTGTAAACAACGCCGTTTAAGCTTTGGGCTAAATAAGTTGGCCCACTTTCAGCAATCATTACTTGTACCTCTGAGAGTGTACTGGTTTCGGTATCGAGTTGCACTGTATAGATGCCTTTGCTACTTTTTTTTGTGTAAGTTCCTAATAAAAATGTTTCTTGCATTGAAACGCCTCCTACATCGCTAAGTTGCTTTTATTGTATCATATAACCAACCACAAACAATCTGAAAAAGAGATATGGTATACTCAAATAAGAGACACATGGAAAGTTTGGAGGGGTTTCATTGGAAGAAAAAAAACAACCACAAGTGAAGCGCGTTGCTTCTTGGTTTTGGAAATGGTTTTTAAATAATCAAGTGGTCACAGGCTTATTGATTGTTCTACTATTATTATTGATTGTCTTTTTATTTACCAAGGTTTCCTACTTGTTGACGCCTGTTTGGCAGTTTTTGTCTATTGTCGGACTGCCTGTTGTTTTGGCGGGGATTTTGTATTATTTAATGAATCCAGCGGTTGACTTTCTAGAAAAGAAAGGAATTAAGCGCATTTATAGTATTATCGGATTATTTTTATTAGTTATTGGGTTACTTGTTTGGGGAGTCGTCGTAATTATTCCAGAAATTCGTGATCAAACCATTAGCTTTGTCAATCATTTTCCGTCCTATGTGACCGCTGCAGAGAAGGTAATGAATGATTTGTTCTCTGATCCGGTCTTTCATCAGTTTCAAGCACAATTAGCGTCTTCAAGCGAAAAATTGATGACTTCTTTAACCGATATCATTAAAAATGTATCAAAAACCACATTTCAAAATATTGGTAACTTCTTTGGCGCGATTGCCACTGTTTTCGTTGCAGTGATTACGATGCCGTTTATTTTGTTCTATTTATTAAAAGATGGCAAAAAGCTAGCACCTTATCTAGTCAATTTCTTGCCTACAAAAATGCGCCAACCTACATTGCGGGTCTTAACAGAAATGAATCAGCAAGTTTCTTCCTACATTCGGGGACAATTGACTGTTGCCTTTGCTGTAGCGGTAATGTTTATGATTGGTTTTTCAGTGATTGGCTTAGAGTATTCCATTACACTTGGAATTGTCGCAGGCGTCTTAAATCTTATTCCCTATTTGGGTTCATTTTTAGCGATGATTCCAGCCATTTTCTTGGGAATTGTTGGTGGACCAATTCTACTCTTGAAGGTCATCATTGTTTTTGCAGTCGAGCAGACCTTGGAAGGGCGATTCGTCTCCCCACTGGTATTAGGAAGTCAGCTATCGATTCATCCCATTACTATTTTGTTTGTGCTTCTTACATCAGGAAAACTTTTTGGACTAGTGGGTGTTATACTAGGAATTCCTGTTTATGCAGCTGCTAAAGTCATTATTACGAATATTTTTGAATGGTACAAAGAAGTCTCAGGTTTGTATGAAAAACCAATCGATGAGATTGAGAAAAAATAATCAGAGAAACTTGCTTTTTTCTAGGGAATCAAGTAAAGTATGAATGTGTGAAAAACACAGGCCTGTCACTTGGTTTTGCGAATCACCAACGTATTACTCAGTCACAGGGAAATAATTCGAAGAGGTGAAAAGGAAATGGCAATTTCAAAAGAACGTAAAAACGAAATCATCAAAGCTTATGCTCGTCGCGAAGGGGATACTGGTTCTCCAGAAGTCCAAATCGCTGTTTTAACAGAAGAAATCAATACATTAAACGCGCATATTCGTGAACACAAAAAAGATCATCATTCACAACGTGGACTAATGAAAAAAGTTGGTCACCGTCGTAACTTATTGGCTTACCTACGTAATACTGATGTAACACGTTACCGTGACTTGATTCAATCTTTAGGCTTACGTCGTTAATCAAACCATTGAGGAAAGTGAGGTTCAAGCGAATCTCACTTTTTTGCTATGGTGGTCTTGTCAGGGTGAGACAAGTCGAATCAATTAAACAAAGACTGTGATAGTCGGCAAGGCTTACTACTAACCAAATGAAAGAATAAAAGATTCTTTTGTGTTTTCATTTGTTTAGTAGCAGTCGAGACGCACAGCAGAAAAGGAGAATTTATGACAAAGCAAGTATTTAGTACAACTTGGGGAGGTCGTCCCTTATCAGTAGAAATTGGGCAATTAGCCAAACAAGCCAATGGCGCGGTCTTGGTTCGCTATGGTGATACCGTCGTCTTAAGTGCAGCTGTTGCATCGAAGGAAGCAAAAGATACAGACTTTTTCCCATTAACCATTAACTATGAAGAAAAAATGTATGCAGTTGGGAAAATCCCAGGTGGCTTTATCAAACGTGAAGGCCGTCCAAGTACAGATGCAACATTAACAGCCCGTTTGATTGACCGTCCTATTCGACCAATGTTTGCTGATGGTTTCCGTAATGAAGTACAAGTGACAAACATTGTTATGAGTGTTGAGCAAGATTGTTCTCCAGCTATGGCAGCGATGCTTGGTTCCTCATTAGCACTATCCATTTCAGATATTCCATTTGATGGCCCAATTGCGGGAGTAGAAGTGGGGCGCGTTAATGGAGAATATGTATTGAATCCAAGTGTTGAACAACATGGATTATCAGATATTCAATTAACCGTTGCAGGTACGTCACAAGCGATTAACATGGTTGAATCAGGTGCCAAAGAAGCTTCTGAAGCTGACATGTTGGGTGCATTACTCTTTGGTCATGCAGCGATCCAAGAATTGGTTGCATTCCAAGAAGAAGTCGTTCGCGCGGTTGGAAAACCGAAAATGGCCATTACACTATTACAAGTCGATGAACAAGTAAAAACAGCCATTTATGATGACTATTATCCAAAAATGAAGATGGCTGTTATGACAGAAGAAAAATTGGCACGTGAAGACGAAATTGCCAAAGTCAAAGAAATTGTCAAAGAAGACTATGCAGAAAAGGCGCTTGCATTACCAGAAGAAGAAGCCGGCAAATTGACAAAAGAAGTGAAACAAATCGCCGAAGATTTAGAAAAAGACGTGGTTCGTGAATTGATTACCATTGACAAAATCCGCCCAGACGGTCGTCAATTAGATGAAATTCGACCATTGTCCTCAGAGGTTGGCTTGTTACCAAGAGTGCATGGTTCTGGTTTGTTTACGCGTGGACAAACCCAAGCGTTGTCAGCATGTACGTTGGCACCATTAGGGGAACACCAAATTATTGATGGGTTGGGAGTCGAAGAATCCAAACGCTTTATCCACCATTATAATTTCCCACAATTTTCCGTTGGTTCAACTGGTCGTGCGGGCTCACCAGGTCGCCGTGAAATTGGGCATGGAGCATTAGGAGAACGTGCGTTAGCCCAAATTATTCCAGATGAAACAGATTTCCCTTACACGATTCGTTTAGTAGCAGAAGTGTTAGAATCTAATGGGTCTTCTTCTCAAGCCAGTATTTGTGCAGGCACATTAGCTTTGATGGACGCAGGTGTTCCAATTAAAGCACCAGTGGCTGGGATTGCGATGGGGCTTGTATCCGATGGTGAGAACTATACGATCTTGACTGATATTCAAGGGCTAGAAGATCATCTAGGGGATATGGACTTTAAAGTAGCAGGGACCAAAGACGGTATTACTGCTCTACAAATGGATATCAAAATTCAAGGAATTACCGAACAAATTTTGCGCGAAGCTTTGGCACAAGCGAAGAAAGCACGTATGGAAATTCTAGCAGAACTGACTGCAACGATTGCAGAACCACGTGCAGAGTTAAGCCAATACGCACCGAAAATTGAGATGATTCAAATTGATCCAGCCAAAATCAAAGATGTCATCGGAAAAGGTGGCGACACAATCAATGGTATCATTGAGGAAACAGGCGTGAAAATTGATATTGATCAAGATGGAAAAGTCTCCATTGCTTCAGCCGATGCAGAGATGATTCAAAAAGCCATCAAGATTATCGAAGATTTGACCAAAGAAGTCAAAGTGGGCGAAGTGTATTTAGGAAAAGTTGTCCGTATTGAAAAATTTGGAGCGTTTGTCAACTTGATTAAAGGCAAAGATGGTTTGGTTCATATTTCACAGTTAGCAAACGAACGCGTGGCAAATGTGGAAGATGTGGTGAAACTTGGCGATGAAATCTTAGTCAAAGTCACTGAAATTGATAAACAAGGTCGAGTTAACTTATCTCGTAAGGCGATGCTTACGGATGAGAAAAAAGACGAAAAAAAATAAGCGAAACCAACGTGAAGAAGATGCGAGCTTAGTGATAGGCCCACATCTTCTTTTTTGGGAAAGTCATGTTATACTAAAATCAAAAATGTCCAAGGAGGAAAAAGATGCGCGCATTGCTATCGATTGATTATACAAATGATTTTGTGGCTTCAGATGGAAAATTAACGACTGGCCAAGCAGGACAAGGAATCGAACAAGCACTTGTTGAGACGACAAAGGAATTTTTAGCAAATGGCGACTTTGTTGTTTTTGCGATTGATTGCCACGATAGCACAGATCACTATCACCCAGAAAACAAATTGTTTCCCCCACATAATTTAGTAGGCACAAGTGGCCGTCAATTATACGGTCAACTTGAAAAAATCTACGAAGAACATCACACCTTGCCGACAGTCTATTGGCTAGACAAACGTCATTATTCGGCTTTTAGCGGAACGGATTTAGACATTCGCTTGCGAGAGCGGGGCATTGTTGATTTGTATTTAACGGGAGTGTGTACCGATATTTGTGTCTTGCATACGGCAGTGGATGCCTATAATTTAGGTTACAAGCTCCATATCGTCAAAGATGCAGTAGCTAGTTTTGATCCAGATGGACATGCGTGGGCACTGCGTCATTTTGAACAATCATTAGGGGCAAGTATTGAATAAAGAAGGACAAAAGCAGAACGCAGTCGATAATAAAAGCTATCAAGCCAAACAAAAAAACGTGACAGTCAACGTCACGTTTTTTTGTGCTATTCACATAGAATCGATACCCATGCGTTGAAGCAACAAGGTTTCCGCCTTTTTTTGACCGGCACCAATGAGCAAGCAAAGCAACCAATAAAGAATGCCGACAAGAATATACATGCTGAAAAAATCAAATTGTCGTCCGCCAACAATCTTGGCAAGTTGAAAAATATCTGGAACCGAAATCATGGCGGTCAAAGAGGTTCCCTTAAGAACATCCATCGCGACATTTCCTAATGCTGGGACTGCGGTGACAAACGCCTGTGGAAAAATCACTTGGCGCATCAATTGATAATAGGAAAACCCAAGGGCATATCCCGCATCGCGTTGCCCAACATCTACTCCTGCCAAAGCGCCCCGGTAGATTTCCGTTAAAAATGCACTCGATGAAAGCGAAAAGCTAAGACAGCTTGCTTGGATGGCGGTTAGTTGGACCGGCATGCCAAAATAAAACAAAAACAAGAGCACAATCATTGGGATGCCTCGTAAAAAAGAAACATAAAAGCGAATGAACCAACGAATCGGTGCGATTGCCCGTTCCAAAAGGAGTGTACAGGCGATGGCGATAATATTCCCAATGACAAAACTAATCAGAGCAATTCCCAAAGTGTAGGGAATCCCCCTCAATATATAGGGTAACGATTGCCAGATTAACTGGAAATCAATGGTCGGCAAATAAAGAGTGGGTGTCATTGTTTGTCCACATCAAATGTTTTTTCAATTTTTTCAGTTGGTTTTTGGGTAACATCGGCATAATAATATGTTTCGGAGATTTTTTTCAATGTCCCATCTTTTTCCATGTCAGCTAACGCTTGATTGAGTTTCTTTTCAAGTGTAGTGCTTGTTTTTTTCATTAGGAAACCAGAAGAGGAAAGATTGAAATACATATCTGGTAAAATTTTAACGGGGACATCGGGTAACGCAGCTGTCGCCATTTTTTGCAAATAATAATCATTTAAAATCACATCGGTCCGTCCATTGGCCACATCTGTTAAATATTGGTCATTGGTGGCATTGTCATAACTCACCAAGGTAGCGCCCATCGATTCGGCAATTTTCATATAATTCGTGGTTGCTTCTCCGGCTGCTTTTTTGCCTTTTAAATCAGCAAATGAATGGATGCCTGAGTCGTCGCTTTTCCGGACAATCATGCTGCCGAAAGACCATTTGATTGGAGAACTTAGCGTGAACTTTTTGGCACGTGTTTTGTTAATGGACATATCATTGGCAATTAGATCAGCGGAGCCATTTTGCACAGCAGCCAATTGACCATCGACATTATACTCGACCGTTTTGACTTTTAAATCTAAGCGTTTGGCAACTTCCTTTATCACATCAATATCGTAGCCAACCAGTTGATTGTTGTCATTATAGTATGATGCAGGGAATAAGGTGCCTGAGGTGGCCACCGTTAGCGTGTTATTTTTTTTAATTTTTTCCCAATTTGTATCCGATGAAGTCGTAGAAGAAGATTTTGTTGTAGAACCACAACCGACGAAAATAAATAATGAAAACAGTACAGAAAATGAAACAAATAAACGTTTTTTCATGCTGAAACCTCTTTCTTTTTTAGATAACAATTAAAATCTAAATTTTTTCTTAAGAAAAGTCAAGCCAAATGCATGAGAAAAAGATGAATTAAGAAAAAGCGTAAATTGGCTGGAATCCGATTGAGGCGAACACGCGAGCATGATAAAATAAAGAAAGTATGAAAGAAAGAGGCAAAATCAATGAAATGGATGCAACGATTTCAAGTGTTTATGCGCGGTAGATACGGAAGCATGGATGAACTCAATAAGGTGGTACTCTCAATTGCAGTGGTCTGCATTCTTTTAAGTGCGTTCTCATGGTTAAGTGCCTTAAAATGGGTCGGCTATGTTTTGTTTATTTATACGTACTTTCGTTTTTTCTCCAAACGCATTTACATCCGCAGCAATGAAAACAAAAAATTTCTGGCACGTACCAAAGGCTTGCGTACGTTTTTTCAATTAAAAAAACAAGCACATGAGCAACGGAAACAGTTCGTTTACTTCCGTTGTCCAAATTGTAAACAATCCATCCGCGCTCCGAAAGGTCGTGGCAAAATCAAGGTGACATGTTCGAAATGTCATCACCAATTTATCAAAAAAGTATAACTAGGAGTTATAACATGAGGAAGAGAATCAAAAGGTTTGTTGGGGGACTGTTCATTGGTTTCATCGGTTGTGCTGTCCTACATTTACCGCTCATAGATGCAGATGAAGCAATCGAAACAAACCTCGCGATTCAAGCGAAGGCTGCCATTGCAATCGATAGTGAGTCGGGCAAAATTTTCTATGAGCAAGATGCCACAACACCACACTACATTGCCTCAACAACGAAACTGCTTAGCATGTATCTCATTTACCATCAACTCCATACTGGAAAACTCAACATGGATGAGCAAGTGACAATATCCGCGACTACCTCGGCATTAAGTCAAGATTGGCAATTATCAAATGTGCTGCTTTATGAAGGACAGAATTACTCGGTGAAGCAGTTGATTGAAGCAGGCTTTTTGGAATCAGCGAATGCGGCGGTGGTGGCCCTAGCTGAAAAAGTGGCAGGCAGCGAGGTGGCCTTTGTTGATCAAATGAGGGAACAGCTCCAAGCTTGGGGAATCACCGATGGAACGATTGTGAATAGTACGGGTTTGAACAATGCCTTTTTAGGGGCGGGGCGTTATCCTGGATCGGGTGAACAAGAGGAAAATCAATTATCAGCCAAAGACCTTGCCATTGTTGCACGGCACCTAATCCAAGAATTTCCAGAAATTCTTCAAATGACGAACCAAACACAAGCCATCTTCACAGAACCAACAGGTGAAAATTTGCTTTTAACCAATACTAATCAAATGCTTACTGGCATGCCCGTGGCGACGGAAGGAGTCGACGGATTAAAGACAGGCACAACGGATTTAGCGGGTGCATGCTTTGTTGGCACAGTGAAACGTGGGGATACACGGTTGATCACGATTGTGTTAAATGCGGACAATGGAACAGAACAAACGACCACACGTTTTACCGAAACGGCTCGGCTGATGGAGTGGGTATATGCACAATGGCATCGTCAGACACTAGATGTGACCACACTTGCTATTCCGAAGCAACATACGGTGTTGGTAAAGGAAGGCAAACAGCAAGTAGCAACAATTGGTTTGGATAAAACGGTGACTGTATGGCTACAAAAGGGAATGAATGCCGCAAATCTCACCATTAAGCCAACTTTTGTCAATGGAACCGAGGTGAACGCCCCAGTACAAACGGGGAAAAAACTAGGGACAGCTACGATTAGTCTAACGCAAGATTCACTGGGATATTTGGAACAGAAGGAACAACCACAAGCAGCAATTGTCACTAAAGAATCGGTCAATAAGGCCAATGTGTTCGTTTTAACCTGGCGTAAAGTCAAACAATTCTTTTCATAAGAATCATTCTTATCTATCAAAGAAGCCAATTTGGACTTCTTTGATTTTTTTTGTCAGAAAATAGGGAAAAAAGTGCTTTTTTCAATTCTGTTATTTGAACTTCATTATCAATTAGTCTAAAATGATAGGGAATAGAAAAGCCATTGGAGGGAATAACATGTCAGTGTTAGAGATTAAAGACTTACACGTTTCAATCGAAGAAAAAGAAATCCTCAAAGGGGTGAATCTGACCTTAAACACAGGTGAAATTCATGCCATCATGGGACCAAATGGAACAGGAAAATCGACGTTATCCGCGGCTATTATGGGAAACCCAAACTATGAAGTGACGCAAGGTGAAATTTTATTGGATGGGCAAAATATTTTAGAGTTAGAAGTGGATGAGCGTGCACGGTTAGGCTTATTCTTGGCTATGCAATACCCTAGTGAAATTCCAGGAATCACCAATGCCGAATTTATGCGGGCGGCTATCAATGCCAAACGTGGAGAAGAAGACAAAATTTCCGTTATGGATTTCTTGAAAAAATTAGATGAAAAAATGGAATTATTGAATATGCCAGAAGAAATGGCGGAACGTTATTTGAACGAAGGCTTTTCCGGTGGTGAAAAGAAACGAAATGAAATCCTGCAACTGTTAATGTTGGAACCAACATTTGCCATTTTGGATGAAATTGACTCTGGACTAGATATTGATGCCCTAAAAGTAGTGTCCAAAGGGGTGAATGAAATGCGCGGTCAAAATTTTGGCGCATTAATTATTACCCACTACCAACGACTACTAAACTATATCACGCCAGATGTTGTCCATATCATGATGGATGGTCGAGTGGTACTAACTGGTGATGCCGACTTAGCACGACGATTAGAAGCAGAAGGATATGCTGGCATCAGCCATGAATTAGGTATCGAATACAAAGAAGAAGAAGCATAGAAGGAGGGGCAAGCGGATGAAAAATGAGTTAGTTGAGTATCTTGACGCTGTCAATGTTTTTTCAGCTACAAAAGAAGAGCCTTCTTGGATGGCAACATTGCGGCAACAAGCACTTACAGAAGTGGATACATTGCCTTTGCCTCGTATCGAACGCGTCCGATTTGATCGTTGGCCATTGTTCCATATTACCGAAGCCGGATTATCTGGCGAAGTGGTAGTGGATGGAAGCGTGCCGGCATTTGATAAAATGAAAAGCAACCCCACGATTGTTCAACAAGATGATTTGACGTTATTTGAACAACTTCCTCAACAATTGATTGATCAAGGCGTCATTTTAACGGACCTGTTTTCAGCAATGAACGAGTATCCAGAATTAGTTGAGTCCTACTACATGACCAAAGCTGTACCAGTGAATGAAGACAAAATGACTGCTGCTCATGCGGCCTTTATGAACAGTGGCATTTTTCTTTACGTTCCCAAAAATGTAGTAATCGAAGAACCTATTGAGGCATTATTCTATCAAAATAGTGCATCAGACGCACATTTCTTTAAACACGTGCTGATCGTGGCTGAAGAACATAGTGAATTTAGTTACCTTGAACGGTTTCGTACCATTGGTGAAGGATCTGAGAAGGTATCAGCCAATATTGTGGTTGAGGTGATTGCCAAAAATGGTGCAAAAGTGAAATTTTCAGCGATTGATCAGCTAGGGGAACATCTTTCTACGTATATGAACCGTCGCGGGTATATTATGCGTGATGCCTCCGTTGATTGGGCATTAGGTGTGCTCAATGATGGCAATGTGATCGCCGACTTTGACTCTGATTTGGTGGGTGAAGGATCTCATGCAGAATTAAAGGCGGTGGCCATTAGCGCCGGTCGCCAAACACAAGCAATCGATACACGTGTCACCAATAAAGCACCTTATTCGATTGGTCATATTTTGCAACATGGGGTGATTCGTGAACGTGGAACGCTTACGTTCAATGGTATTGGACATATCATTAAAGGAGCCAAGGGGGCAGATGCCCAACAAGAAAGCCGCGTTCTCATGCTTTCAGACCAAGCTCGAGGCGATGCCAATCCAATTCTACTAATTGATGAAAATGAAGTCACAGCCGGACATGCTGCCAGTGTCGGTCGAGTGGATCCAGAAGAAATGTATTATTTGCTTAGCCGTGGATTACACAAGGAAGAAGCGGAACGTTTAGTGATTCGTGGGTTCCTTGGATCGGTATTAACGGCCATTCCAGTCAAAGAAGTGCAAAAGGAACTGATTGAAGTAATTGAAGGGAAGCTGTAAGAATGATTGATGCACGTACCATTCGAAAAGATTTTCCCATATTGGATCAACAAGTGAATGATGAGCCGTTAGTGTATTTAGATAATGCCGCTACCACTCAGAAACCACAAGCGGTCTTAGATGCGTTGAATGATTACTATCACAAAGACAATGCTAACGTTCATCGTGGCGTGCATACCTTGGCTGAACGCGCAACGCATACTTACGAAGCAGCACGAGAAAAGGTTCGTGCCTTTATCCATGCCAACAAAACAGCCGAAGTTTTGTTCACACGTGGGACAACCACAAGTTTAAACTGGGTGGCTCGAAGCTATGGGGATGCGTTTGTCAAGGAAGGCGATGAAATTGTGATTTCCTATATGGAACACCATTCCAACATTGTTCCTTGGCAACAATTAGCAATTCGAAAAAAAGCAACGTTGAAATATATCTCCTTAACCGCTGAAGGAACGTTAGATCTGGAAGATGCGCGTAGACAGATAACCGATAAAACCGCGATTGTCTCTCTTGCTCACGCGTCCAATGTATTGGGAGTTTTAAATCCGATTAAAGAACTTGCTTCCTTGGCACATCAACATGGCGCCATCATGGTTGTCGATGGCGCGCAGGCAACTCCGCATATGGCGATTGATGTCCAGGATTTGGATTGTGATTTTTATGCTTTTAGTGGGCATAAAATGTGTGCACCAACCGGAATAGGAGTATTATATGGCAAACGACCTTTATTAGAACAAATGGAGCCCATTGAATTTGGTGGCGAAATGATTGATTTTGTCTATTTACAAGAAAGCACATGGTCTGAACTGCCTTGGAAATTCGAAGCAGGAACGCCCAATATCGCTGGGGCAATCGGTCTTGGCGCGGCGATTGACTACTTGTCTGAATTAGGCATGAATCACATTCATCACTATGAAGCCCAACTAGTCCAATATGTACTACCTAAACTACAAGCAATTGAAGGCTTGACCATTTATGGACCATCTGATCCCTTGCAACGGACAGGAGTGATTGCGTTTAATTTAGAAGGAATCCATCCGCACGACGTCGCAACTGCTTTAGACATGGAGGGCATTGCGGTTCGAGCAGGTCACCATTGTGCACAGCCATTACTTAGTTACTTAACGGTTCCTGCAACCGCACGGGCAAGTTTTTATTTTTACAATACTGAAGCCGACTGTGATCGGCTCGTGGAAGCCATCAAGGCAACAAAGGAGTTTTTCCAACATGGCACTATCTAAACTAGATAATTTGTATCGCCAAGTCATTTTAGACCATTCAAGTCATCCCCATCATCATGGGACATTAAAAGATTCTAATCAACACATTGAGATGAACAATCCCACTTGTGGGGATGTCATCCATCTTGAATTGAAAGTGGTCGATCACGTCATTGAAGCGATTGCTTTTTCAGGAAGTGGTTGTTCAATTAGTACTGCCAGTGCGTCGATGATGACCGATGCCATTATCGGTAAAACGACTGACGAAGCAGAAGCATTGATTGAACTGTTTTCTCAAATGGTCCAAGGTGAAAATCCGGATCATACGCAATCATTGGGCGATGCGGCGATGCTCAGTGGTGTTGCGAAATTTCCCGCCCGAATCAAGTGTGCAACACTCGGTTGGAAAGCATTAGGAAAAGCCCTCGCTAATCCAGAATCGGGAATTGGTGAAAGTGGCTACATTCATAATATAGAAGAGGAGTGAGAAACATGGCAGTACCTGAATTAGAAGAATACAAATATGGTTTTCACGACGACGTACAACCTATTTTTAGTACTGGTAAAGGGTTGACGGAGGAAATTGTCCGCGAAATCTCGCAAGTCAAGGGTGAGCCAGAATGGATGCTCGATTTTCGTTTAAAATCGTTGGACGTTTTCAATAAAATGCCAATGCAAAAATGGGGTCCAGATTTATCAGACATTGATTTCGATGCAATTAAATATTACCAAAAACCAAGTGATAAACCTGCTCGTGATTGGGATGATGTTCCTGAAAAAATCAAGGATACCTTTGAGAAAATCGGGATACCAGAAGCAGAACGTGCGTATTTAGCAGGCGCCTCTGCGCAATATGAATCCGAAGTGGTTTACCACAACATGAAAGAAGAATTTGAGAAATTAGGAATTGTCTTTACGGACACAGACTCGGCCTTAAAAGAGTATCCAGAATTATTCAAGCAATACTTCTCAAAATTAGTCCCACCAACTGACAACAAATTGGCTGCACTGAACTCAGCTGTCTGGTCAGGTGGAACCTTCATTTATGTACCAAAAGGGGTTCGGGTAGATGTCCCATTACAAACATATTTCCGTATTAATGCGGAAAACACTGGTCAATTTGAACGGACACTAATCATTGTTGATGAAGGTGCTAGCGTGCATTACGTCGAAGGATGTACAGCACCAACCTATTCAAGCAATAGTCTACATGCAGCCATTGTTGAAATTTTCACCTTAAAAGATGCTTACTGCCGTTACACCACCATCCAAAACTGGTCAGATAACGTATACAACCTTGTAACCAAGCGTGCCCGAGCAGAGCAAGGCGCAACCGTTGAATGGATTGACGGAAACTTAGGTGCAAAAACAACCATGAAATACCCAAGTGTCTACCTAGAAGGTGAAGGTGCACGTGGTACAATGCTTTCAATTGCTTTTGCCGGTGCCAACCAAATTCAAGATACTGGTGCAAAAATGATTCATAATGCACCCAATACTTCCAGCTCTATCGTCTCAAAATCAATTTCTAAAGACGGTGGCGAAGTAAATTACCGCGGACAAGTTGCCTTTAATAAGAAAAGTGCAGGCTCAATGTCCCATATTGAATGTGATACGATCATAATGGATGAATTATCCAAATCTGATACCATCCCATTCAATGAAATTCACAATAGCCAAGTGTCACTTGAACACGAAGCAAAAGTATCGAAAATCTCTGAAGAACAATTGTATTACCTGATGAGCCGTGGACTCAGTGAATCTGAAGCAACTGAAATGATTGTCATGGGATTCGTTGAACCATTTACCAAAGAATTACCAATGGAATACGCAGTTGAACTGAATCGTTTGATCAGTTATGAAATGGAAGGTAGCGTGGGCTAGTTTCTATATAAAAGCTCTAAACGTTGTTAAATCAGCGCTTAGAGCTTTTTCGTTTTGTCAAAAATTATTTTGGATACGCTTTTGGGTACGTTTGAGTTACATTCCCATGAATTTAGCAAATCGATCCCCAGTTTCTTTGATAGATTGTGGTGTGACGTGAGCATAGATATTCATAGTTGTTTTTATATCTTTATGCCCTAAACATTCTTGAACTTCTTTGATAGAAGCACCACTTTCAAATAGCAAACTACAATGAGTATGCCTAAATCCATGAGGGGTAATTTGTAAATCCATTGGCGATTTTTTGTAAATCCAATTTAACCAGTCATTTACAGCCTGAGGGTAATACAAATTATTATCTTTGGTTGTGAAAACAAATTGTTCAGGTGAATTAGTAGTTCACATCACGTATACTAGATAAAAACAAGTGGGAGGAAATGACGATGACTTCAGTAATGTGGTTTCGTAAAGATTTACGACTTTCAGATAATAAAGCACTAGCAAAAGCTTGTGAGGAATCAGAGGAATTGATTTTATTTTTTCAATTAAATCCAGAACAATTTATCGAAGGCAGTCCTAACCATCAGGCCTTTTTTTCAAGTGTAGCGTATCTAAAAAAACAAATCGATCAACATCGCCACTTGCATGTTCATTTTGGAAATCCTAAAGATTCATTTAAAGAACTATTGAAGGCTGTGCCAGAAATTACAGATATTTATTTTAATACTGATGAAACGGGATATGGTGCTACTCGTGATCAAGAAATGCGTACTTTTTTTAAAGAACAAAAGATCCAAGTCCACGAATTTATGGATGGGTATCTGCATGGAGCAAGAGAAATTACACGAAATGGTAACTATTACAAAGTCTATACACCGTACTATAAAAAATGGATCGAGCAAGTGAAGGAAAGTCCAATCGAAGTGAATTTAAGCAAAACGACAGTAAAAAGTCAGCTGATTTTTGAAAAAGAAGAAGCGCGATTCAAGACGTTTTGTGAGCAATTACCTGTGCTTGACGATCAGCCTTTAGGTGAAGCCTATGCAATAGAACGACTGAAGAAATTTGTCAAAGAAGATCTTAAAGTATATGATCAAAAGCGCGATATTCCTGAAGCAGATCAAACCAGTCGCTTGTCTCGTCACTTGCGTACCGGTGAAATTTCGATTCGTACAGTTTGGCAAGCAGTTCAAAAGGCACCGAATTCGACCGGTAAAACGACATTCGAAAAAGAATTGTGCTGGCGTGATTTTTACCACATGATCTACGTAGCTTTTCCAAAACAAAAAGAAGAAAGTATCCAAGAAAATTATCGATATGTCGAATGGGAAAATAAACGAGCTGACTTTAAAAAATGGCAAGCTGGTCAAACGGGGTTTCCAATCGTGGATGCGGCGATGCGTCAGTTGAATGAAACCGGCTGGATGCACAATCGTTTGCGGATGATCACAGCTTCTTTTTTAACTAAGGATCTTTTAATCGATTGGCGCTGGGGTGAAAAGTATTTTCAGCAGATGCTAGTTGACTATGATCCGGCAAGCAATATTGGCGGCTGGCAATGGGCGGCTTCGACAGGTACCGATGCAGTTCCTTATTTTCGAATTTTCAATCCGACTACGCAATCCGAAAAATTTGATCCAAAAGGAGACTTTATTCGAACGTTTGTACCAGAGTTAAAAGCAATACCAAATAAATTTATCCATCAACCTGAAAAAATGACCGAAGCACAACAAAAAGAATATGGGATTCAGTTAGGTGAAACGTATCCGTTGCCGATAGTGGACCATAAAGAACAACGTAAAAGAGCACTTGCAAAGTATGAATTTAGTAAAGAAAGAGCACAAGAATAGTATTGCGAAAGGACTTACAGTACTGTAAGTCTTTTCTTTTTGTTCACTTCTTGACTTCAAAAAATAGTTCGATTAGAATAATAAATAAGAAGTGACGAAATGTCACTTTTGAGGGAGCGAGTAAAATGCCAACACAAACTTTTTATAATTTAGCCGATGAAAAACGTATGTTGATTGAAGGAAGCTTAATCGATTTGTTCAATGAATTCCATATTAGTCAAGTCAAAGTAGCGCAAGTCGTAGAAACGACTGGAATCTCACGAGCAGCGTTTTATAAATACTTTGTCAATCTAGAAGATGCTCATCGGTATATTGTCCAAAAATTTGCCAATCAGATCCATCATGATATTTTAGATGCAGTCATGGCGACACCAGAAGACATATTCTTTGGTTTGAAAGAATATTTGATAACAAGTCTGACGCTCGATCGTTTGAGCCAAGAATTCAAAGGATTACACTTATTGCTTAAAGGAGAGACGACGACTTTATATAAGCGCACAACAGTCGACGAGAGTAAACAATTCATCGGTCAGTGGATGCGTTTATTAAAACAAAACCAATTTAACATCGAGACGAAAGAAGAAGCACATGCGTTTTTATTCTTTTTAATGGATCTGGTGACAGATTCCATCACTTCAGCGCTCGTCAATGAATGGACTGAAGATGAACTAGTAGCTGATTTTGATTTTCGAACACAATGGTTAATTAAAGGCTTAAGATAAAATTGGAGGGATAAATGATGTTTTTAGCTTTAAACGAAATTCGACATTCAAAACTACGATAGAGTTTAGTGATCGGTGTGATGTTTCTGATTGCTTACTTGGTCTTCTTTTTAACAGGCCTATCTTATGGGTTAGCGCAAGAATTTCAAATGTCGATTGATAAATGGCAAGCCGATAATGTTATTTTAACAAGTATTTCAAATGATAATTTAAATATGTCGATGATTACGCAAAAAGAATTCGATGCTATTAAAGCAAGTGATAAAGCAGGCTTAGTTCAAAAACCAGGTATTTTGGTCAAAGGTAATGATCAAGATGATAAGGTAAACGTTACGTTTTTTGGAATCGACAAAGAGCAGTTTATTGCGCCAAATATTATTGAAGGGAAAATGTTTAGCGAAAAGAATGAAACAGTGGCCGATGAAAGTGTGAAAAAACAATATAACATCAAACTGGGGGATATAGTCAGTGTAGCTGGGACAGATGAAAAAAGTAAAAATCGTTGGATTTACAGATAAAGCAAGTTACTCTGCCTCACCTGTTCTTTATGTATCGTATGCCACAACGACCGATTTAGGTGGTGCACCCACTAAAAATAACGAACAAATATATAATGCAGTTGTGACCAGAGGGACTGTCAAAGATCTACCAAAAGGTTTAGAAAAATTAACGATCGCAACATTTATTAATAAACTGCCAGGATACAACGCACAAGTATTAACATTTAGCTTTATGATTGGCTTTTTAGTCGTGATTGCTGCTGTCGTGATTGGGATTTTCGTGTATGTACTTACGATGCAAAAAATCAATATCTTTGGTGTGATGAAAGCTCAAGGGATCTCAAGTGCCTATATCGCACGCTCCGTAATTGCCCAAATGTTCTTTTTAGCTGTCGTAGGAGTCGTTGTCGGGTTGCTTGCAACACTAGGTTCTGCATTGTTATTGCCTCAAGCCGTACCATTCCAAGTGAATACGATGTTCTTTGTAGGTATTAGTGTCTTGATGGTGGTCATTGCGATCTTAGGTGCCGTGTTCTCAGTACGCACGATCGTGAAAATCGACCCGTTGAAAGCCATTGGATAAGGAGGAGATTAGATGAAAGCTATTGAATTAAAAAATGTAACCAAATATTTTAAAGACGGCGACGAAACGATCGAAGCCTTGAAACCCACTAATTTTTCGGTTGAAAAAGGCGAGTTTGTTGCAATCATCGGTCCTTCTGGTTCGGGAAAAAGTACCTTTTTAACGATCACTGGAGGCTTGCAATCACCTTCTGAAGGAGAAGTATTGATCAACGGACAACCATTTAGTGATAAAAAAGAAAAGGAACGTGCTAAATTACGATTTGATGAAATTGGTTTTATCTTACAAGCATCAAATCTCGTTCCATTTTTGACGGTCAAACAACAAATGAAGCTTGTGGATAAAGTGACACGGGCAAAATCTAAAATCGATGTTGAACAGTTATTCGAACAATTAGGCGTAGCAAAATTAAAAAATAAATATCCAGAAGAATTATCTGGAGGAGAGCGTCAACGAATCGCGATTATCCGAGCGCTTTACAATGATCCAACGATTATTTTAGCCGATGAACCAACTGCGAGTTTAGATACAGAGAAATCGTATGAAGTGGTTAAAATTTTAGCAAAAGAAACAAAAGAAAAAAATAAAGCAACGATTATGGTTACACATGATATTCGTTTAGTTGATTTTTGTGATAAAGTATACGTGATGAAAGATGGCGTATTGACACAAAAAGATCATGTAAAAGCCGAGGAAGTTTAGGGGGAAATGATGAAAAAACTAGTCAGAGTAAGTATGTCGTATATGATCATTGGATTATTATTTGGGGTTTATTATAGAGAATTGACTAAATGGTTTGATTTTAGTGGGAAAACACAACTAAGTACCCTACACACACATACGTTAGTCTTGGGGATGTTTTTCTTCTTGATTGTGTTATTATTAGAAAAAAATTTCCATATTACAGCACATAAATGGTACAAGCGATTTTATATCACGTACAATATCGGTTTGGGAATTACCTTATTACTTATGTTGATCCACGGAACAATGACCGTGATGGGGATTGAAAGTTCAGCAGCAATCTCAGGTATTGCCGGCCTAGGACATATTATCATGACGATCGGGTTAGGTTTTTTCTTTGCTATATTATTTGGTTCAGTAGAAGAGCGTGCGTAGAGCATGTTCTTTTTTTGTCATAAAAGTAACGTGTTAGTTAATTAGTAGAAAAAAGCGCTTGAATTTGAGCAACAATCTAGGCATGAAAATGGAGATATGCTACACTTTACTTATCAAGTGATAAGGGGGAGAAAGGCATGTCACAATTTTTCAAATTATTTTTAACAAGTGCGATTGTCTTTTTGATTTTTGACTTATTTTGGTTGTTGGTGGTATCGAAAAAAATGTATCAACATTTTATTGGACAACTAATGGGAGAAGTAAAATTGGCTCCAGCAGTGATTTTTTATGTGCTTTATGTGATAGGTGTTGTCTTTTTCGTATTATTACCAGGAGTCGAAAAACAGAGTATTCTTTATACAATCGGTGCGGGAGCATTATTTGGGTTGATTTGTTATGCAACGTACGATTTGACAAATTTAGCCACGCTTAAAGATTGGCCAGTGAAGATGACGATTATCGACCTTGCTTGGGGGACTGGTGTAACCGCTGTGACGTCGGCAATTGTTTATATGATCCAAGCGAATTTTTTTAAGGGAATGTGAATGAAATGAAAGAATCAGAAGGAACCAAGTTACTCGAAGGTTTTTTGAATGGGGCTAAAGAAGTTGTCAATCAAAAACAAGAATTGAATCGAATCAACGTATTTCCTGTAGCTGATGGAGATACTGGGAGTAACTTGGCTGCTTTGATGCAAACGATCTTAGACCAAGTTTCCATACAAACAAACAGCATCAAAGATGGATTGAACCAATTATCAGAAGCGGCAATGATGGGTGCTAGAGGAAATTCGGGTATGATCTTTGCTCAATATTTTTATGGGTTAAGTACTAGCTATGATGATGCACTCGTAGCAGAAAAAGCACTTGTTTATGCAGCACAGGAAGCGTCAAAAAAAGCATATCAAGCTGTCTTGGAACCAAAAGAAGGTACGATTTTATCAGTTATGCATGTGTGGTCAGAACATCTCGTTGAGCAGATCGAACACGGAAATACCCTGATTGAGGCGTTGACGGTTGCAAAAAGACAGACTAAAGCAGCGTTGGAACAGACACAGTTCCAAATGGCTGTACTGAAAAAGAATAAATTAGTCGATGCAGGTGCAAAAGGATTTTATTATTTTATTGCCGGTCTAACCGAATATTTTTGTAATGGGGATGTCTCTCACTATGAAAAGATGCAAGTAGATCAACAGGAAGCAATCGAAGAACATTTTCTAAGCGAGGCACCTAGATATCGTTATTGTTCAGAATTTTTAGTCAAACAGTTGACGATAGAATTTGACACATTTAAAGCACAACTGGCACACTATGGTGATTCTTTGGTTTTGATTGGTGATCAAACACAAGTAAAGATACATATCCACACTAGTGAACCTGCACGATTGATGTCTTATTTAGTATCTAATGGTCAAGTGACGTATCAAAAAGTCGACGATATGCAATTGCAATATCAAATTGGACAAAACGCAAAAGCAAAAATTGCGATTGTAACCGATTCGATCGCAGACTTACCAAAAGATTTCAGCTTGGAACATCAAGTACATGTGTTACCGATGAATCTTTTACTAGATGAAGAAACATTTTTAGACAAATTGACTATCGAACCAGATTATTTACAGCAACGACTAAAAATAGCTAAAAGTATGAGTACTGCGCAACCGAATATAAAAACGGTCGATGCCTTGCTTTCGTTTTTAGAAGGGAAATATGATCATGTGTTGGTTATCAGTGTAGCGGCTAAATTAAGTGGAACGTATCAATTGGTCACCCAACGCATAAAAGAAAAACAGCTCTCTTCTAACTGGATTCAAGTAATCGATTCGAAGCTCAATTCGATTGCCCAAGGATTACTTGTCAAACGAGCCGTAGAGTTAGTTGAGGCAGATAAATCATTTGAAACTGTCGTGAATGAATTGCAGTCCTTGCGTGAACGTATTTTTATATATGTAGCAGTAGCGGATTTAGATCCGATGATTCAATCTGGCAGAATTCCCCAATTCTTAGGAAAAATCGCTCAAAAAGCCTCTGTTCATCCAATCGTCAGTCTAAATGAAGAAGGCGATGGCAAGTTGATTGGCGCTTCTTTGAGTCAAAAACAAAGTTTGAAAAAAATCACAAAAAAGGTCAGCAGATTTGCTAACAAACAGCGTTTAGAAGCAGTTTATGTCACACATGTGTTTAATGAACAAGCAGCACTTGATTGGAAAACGAGCTTAAACGCACGAGCGATACCAGTCGATGCGATCGTAGAAAGCTCAGCAGCGATTGCGATCAGTGCGGGACAATCAAGTTTAGCGATCGCCGGGGTATTAAAGGAGGAAGAAAAATGATGTATGGGATTGTTGCATTTGCATTACTCATCTATTTTATTTGTTGGTTTATTATTTCAAAAGGTAAACGCAAGTATTCGTTAGTCGATATTGCTTGGGGTGGGGGGTTCGTTGTAGTAGCTTGGGTCGGTTTGATTGCTACAGATTTGATTACATTACAACAATTAGCCATTTTAGTACTCGTGACATTATGGGGTGTAAGATTATTTACCCATCTTGCTCGTCGCAATTGGAACAAGCCAGAAGACTATCGCTATGTGAACATGCGTAAACGCTGGGGGACAAAATATGTCGATATCAAAGCGTTCTTAAATGTATTCGTCTTGCAAGGCGTATTATTATTTATTATTGCGCTACCGATCACGTATACATTTGCTAACCCAAATGAATCCATGATGTGGTGGCAATGGCTTGGCGTTTTGATTTGGTTGATTGGCTTTATTTTTGAAGTTGGCGGCGATCGTCAATTAGAACAGTTCAAAAAAAATCCACAGAATAAAGGCAAATTACTAACAAGTGGTTTTTGGTCGGTAACACGTCATCCAAATTACTTTGGTGAAGCCGTTTGTTGGTGGGGTGTATTTTTAGTTGCGCTGACAAGTTGGTCGACATTATGGCTGATTTTAAGTCCAATCTGTATTACATTGTTGTTATTATTTGTTTCAGGAGTTCCATTATTAGAAAAGAAATACCATGATCGTCAAGACTTTAAAGAATATGCAGCACATACTGCAAAATTCTTTCCAATTATTGGGAAAAAAGGGCTATAAGTTTAGCCTTTTTTTTCTACCAAAAAGGGGGAAAATCGATGTTTTTAGCATTAAATGAAATCAAACATTCTAAATTACGTTACACATTAGTCATTGGTGTGATGTTTTTAATTGCCTATCTGGTCTTTTTTTTGACAGGATTAGCTTACGGATTAGCCCAAGAAAATCGAATGGGAATCGATAAATGGCAAGCAGATAATATTTTATTATCCAGTGAAGCCAATGATAATTTGAATATGTCGATGATCGATCCTAAAGATTTTGATAAGGTTGATGTCAAAGACAAGGCTGAATTGTCACAACTTTCTGGTATCGTCTATCGTGAAGGGGATAAATCAGAAAAAGAAAATGTCAGTTTCTTTGGAATCAATCCAGATCAGTTTATTACTCCAGAAGTTACAGAAGGAAAATTATTTACAAAAGATAATGAGGTCGTTGCCGATGAAAGTTTAAAAATCAATGCAGGGTATAAAATCGGCGATACGATCATCTTAGCAACAAATGAAGAAGAATTAACTATCACAGGATTTACAAAAAATGCAAAATTTAATGTGGCACCAATCCTGTACACAACGCTAGATACGGTCCACAAACTAAAATACGGTGAACGTGCGCAAATGCAACCGATGAAATTAAATGCCATTGTGACAAAAGGGAAACTAACGGATGTACCAAGTAGTTTACAACGTTTAACGATTTCAACATTTATCAATAAACTTCCGGGATATAATGCCCAAGTGTTGACTTTTGGTTTTATGATCGGCTTTTTAGTCGTCATCGCTGCAGTAGTTATTGGGATCTTCATCTATGTTTTAACGATGCAAAAAACGGCGATTTTTGGTGTGATGAAAGCCCAAGGAATCTCTAGTAGTTACATTGCCCGCTCTGTTATTGCCCAAACGTTTTTTTTAGCGGTTGTGGGTGTTGGGATCGGGTTGCTTGCTACGATCGGCTCAGGACTTATATTGCCAGAAGCGGTACCGTTTCAAAGTAATGCGTTATTTTTTGCCGCAGTCAGTATTATGATGGTTGTCGTTGCAATCATTGGAGCCTTTTTCTCAGTTCGTACTATTGTCAAAATCGATCCATTAAAAGCCATTAGTTAGGAGGAAAATAGATGAGCGCGATAGAAATGAAGCACGTGACCAAGCAATTTCAGGATGGCGATGAGACGATTCATGCGTTAAAAGAAACGAATTTTTCAGTAGATAAAGGAGAATTTGTAGCTATTATTGGACCATCGGGATCTGGAAAAAGTACATTTTTAACCATTATCGGAGGCTTACAGAGTCCAACTTCAGGTGAAGTTTTGATCAACGGCCAACCATTTAGTCAGAAAAAAGAAAAACAACGAGCGGCTTTACGTTTTAAAGAAATCGGCTTTATTTTACAAGCATCAAATCTTGTTCCGTTTTTGACCGTCAAAGATCAATTGAAATTAGTCGATAAAGTCACGAAACAAAAAACACGGTCAGTTGGAACAGAATTATTTACTCAACTAGGCGTCGAAAAATTAGTTTCAAAATATCCAGAAGAGCTTTCAGGAGGAGAACGTCAACGAATCGCTATCATCCGTGCTTTATATCATGATCCTACGATTATTTTAGCTGATGAGCCCACTGCAAGTTTAGATACGGAAAAAGCTTATGAAGTGGTCAAAATTTTAGCAAAAGAAACGAAAGAAAAACAAAAAGCGACGATCATGGTCACGCATGACCTCCGTTTAGTCGACTATTGTGATAAAGTTTATATAATGAAAGATGGAGAGTTAACCGAAAAAAAAGAAAAGTCAGGTGAATAGTACATGGAAAAAATTATAGTGGTTGGAGCAGGCGTAGCAGGATTAAGTGCAGCTGTTCGTTTACAAAATCTGGGTTATGATGTTCATTTATATGAAAAAGACGTCAAGCCTGGTGGGAAAATGAATCAAATCGAAAAAAGATGGCTTTCTTTTTGACGTAGGGCCAACGATCGTGATGATGCCCGAAATTTATCGTGAGGTGTTTGAAGTCTGCGGGAAAGATCCTGATGACTATATTCCAATGGAAAAAGTCGATCCAATGCTAGAATTGTTTTTTGCAAACGATGACTCATTGCTATTTTCAAGTGACCTTACGACGTTGACAAAAACGTTAGAAGATATCTCAGAAGAAGATGCGCAAGGCTATTTTGCCTTTTTAGCGGATATCTACAAACGATACTTGATTGCAAAAGAACACTTTATCATGAAATCGTTCCGTGGTCCGCTTGATTTTTATAATCCAAAATCGTTGTGGGCGGGTGCTCGTTTGCGTACGTTTAGTGATGCCTATTCTTCGATCTCTAAATTTGTCAAAGATGACCGCTTGCTTAAATCGCTTGCCTTTCAGACATTGTATATCGGTGTTTCACCGTATCAAGGTCCATCACTGTATACGATTATTCCGATGATCGAGCTCTTTTATGGGGTCCATTTTATGAAAGGTGGGATGTATACCTTAGCGAAATCATTAGACCGATTGTTCAAAGAATTAGGTGGAACAGCTCATTATGGCACACCAGTCGATGAAATCGTCATCGAACAAAAGTCTGCCAAAGGAATCCGTATTGGCCAAGAGATGATTGCAGCCGATGCTGTCGTGTGTGGAGCTGATTTTCCATATGCAATGAAGCATTTGATCCCAGACGAAAAGAAACGCGGAAAATATACTAACAAAAAAATCGATAAAATGGAGTATTCATGTTCTTGCTTCTTGATGTATCTTGGCTTAGATAAGCATTATCCAGGAGAGACGTTACATAGTATTTATTTTGCTGAAGATTTTGAACGCAATGTGAATGATTTGTTTGAAGACGGTGTACTTCCAGAAGATCCTTCATTTTATTTGTATCATCCAACTTTACTTGATAAAGATTTAGCACCAGAAGGCAAGGAAGGTCTATATGTCTTGATCCCAGTACCAGAAGTGTCAAAATATAATGATTGGTCAGATCAGGCGATTCAAACGTATCGCAATAAAATTGTTGAGTTGATCCAAACGAAAACGCAATTTACAGATCTAAATGATCATATCGTGTTTGAAGAATATTACACACCAGATAAATTCAAGCAACAATTCAATGCCTATAATGGTGCGACATTTGGGTTGAAGCCAATCTTGTCACAAAGTAATTACTATCGTCCACACAACAAATTTGATTATGCAGAAAATCTTTATTTTTGTGGAAGTAGTACCCATCCTGGAGCGGGAGTGCCGATCATCATGCAAAGTGCTAAACTTGCAGTAGAGGAGCTGGTCAAAGATGATCAATAATCAATATACATTTTCTTCTCAGCAAACTGATTTTTTAGCTTGCGAGAAGATCATCAAGCATCATTCGAAAACGTTCTATTTTGCTTTTTCAAAATTACCCAAAGAGCAAGCTCAAAGTATTTTTGCGATCTATGCATTTTGTAGAGAGGCAGATGACATCGTTGATTTAACTAAAGATCGCGCAAAACTAGAGGCCTTATATCAAAAATTAGTTGCATTTGAGCAAGGAAATATTCCGAACGAACCGATTTTCAGAGCGTTAGCGGTGGTTTTTCAACACTACCCAATGGATATCGCACCATTTTATGATATGTTAGAAGGCCAAGCAAAAGATCTAGAATTCAGACAATCCAAAACATTAGATGAGTTAAAAGAGTATGCTTATTACGTTGCAGGAAGGGGTTGATGTTATTGCCATTGCTATCACGGTATCCTGAAAAAATCCAAGAACCAGCTAAAAAATTAGGAGAAGCAATGCAAATCACTAATATTTTACATGATATTGGTGAAGATTATCGTATGGGACGGATTTATTTACCAATGGAAGACATGCTTCGCTTTGATGTTTGTCCATATGACTTGGGTAAAACTGAACCAACAGAAGCAGTAGTGGAATTATGGGAATTTCTAGCACAAGAAGCGGAACGGTTGTACGATGAATTATTTGAAATGCTGCCATTATTGGAAACTAAGGCACAAAAGCCTTTATATCTAGCTGCGACAGTCTACCGTGAGATTTTAATGGAGATTCGTCATAAACAATATCAAATGTTGACCAAACGGCAATCGGTCAGCCGATTTAGAAAGTTGGAGTTATTTCAACAAGCGACCAAACAAGTTGCGCGCCTGATAGCAGGTGAGGCGAATGTATGAAGAAATCTTAGATGTAGCAGAAGAATTATTTATGGTCCAAGGCTATCGAGCGACGTCCACAAGGCAGATTACCGAAAAATTAGGTGTGACACAACCAACGTTGTATTATCATTTTAAGAAAAAAGAAGATATCTATTATCATGTGATGTTGCGTTTATCCGCAACTGTTGAAGCGCAGTTGCGGATTATCGCGAATGACGAAGCTCTACCAGCTGAAAAAAAAATCTTACATATGGCTTTATTCCTACAGCAAAAACATCCATTTAATCTTTTTGTGATGATGCATGATATCCAACATTCTTTATCCAAAGAAATGTCACAGAAACTATACCGATTGTGGACGACTTCTTATAAAACACCATTTATAGAGTTATTAGAACAAGCGGAATTTCATTTAAAATCAGAAATTGATCCGACATTTGCTGTCAGTCAATTATTTATCTTGATTGCTGCTTATTTAGAGACACCGAACCGACAAAGCGATTTAGCTAAAAGTGTTCAGGTATTTTTATATGGTGTTATGGCAACAGAAATTAAAGAGCAGAGGGAGTAGAGAAATGAAAAAGTGGCCCCGTTGGAAAAAAATTGTTGGAATTGTTGTGTTTGTACTACTCGTTGTAGTCATTGCCAGTACAGTTTTTATCCAAAAGAGTCGGTATCCTGCAACAGTAGAAGGGTTCTGTTGCAAAGTTTTAAATAAAGAATAAAATCCCTTACGGTATCTATGATTCAAGCTGGGATTCCCAATAATACCTTGATTTCAGTACAGACCGAAAACCCGAAGAGAGTGCCTTCTTTTCGGGTTTTCTTATATAATCCTCGGATGGCTTCCATGCCTTTAATCGTGGTAGAGGCAGTGCGTAAACTTCGATAGAATTTATTGCGTCTCTTTACTGGACGATGGTCTTGTTCAATCAAATTATTCAGGTATTTAATGGTACGATGTTCTGTCCCTTGATAAAAGCCGTATTCTTTTAGTTTCTTAAAGGCACTTGTAATAGAGGGGGCTTTATCTGTGACTACAACCTTCAGTTCATCAAACTGCTTCACTAACCGCTTAAGAAAAGCATAGGCTGCTTGTGTGTCCCGTTTTTTACGTAACCAAATATCCAAGGTTAAACCATCTGCATCGATGGCTCGATACAAATAATGCCATTTTCCTTTAATTTTGATGTACGTTTCATCCATTTTCCATGAATAAAAAGATTTTTTATTTTTCTTTTTCCAAATTTGATAGAGTAGTTTGCCATATTCTTGCACCCAACGATAAATTGTCGTATGAGAAACGTTAATGCCACGATCATATAAGATTTCTTGAACTTCACGATAGCTAAGGTTATAACGAAGATAGTAGCCCACGGCTACAATAATCACATCCTGCTGAAATTGCTTTCCTTTAAAATGACTCATCGTCATTCCTCCTGCTATCTTTTTCTATTATTCTACCTTATCTGATAGTAGATTTAAAACTTTGCAACAGAACCTTTGAGATGACCTAAGTTGATACGATAAGGAATTTTCCCAAGAAAATCGACAGCTGCTAGTTATCAGTTGTTCTAAAATATGAATTATTGATAGAATGAGTAGAGACATAGCAAAAGGCAACGAAATATTGTGAAAAAGAAAGCAAATAAAAAAGAGGTGAGGCAATGAATCAATTATTTATGACCTTTTTGGTGTATTCGGTGATTGGGTGGATCTGGGAGACGTTTTATTGTTCCATCAAAGACCACAAGTTTGTTTATCGGGGCTTTTTATTAGGTCCTTATTGCCCAGTCTATGGGTTTGGTGTTGTTACGGTACTGGTACTTGTCCCGCATCATGCTGGGACAATGCTCAACTTGTATTTTAATATCGTGGTGATTGTGACAATCATTGAATTTGTGACCAGTTGGCTATTGGAAAAACTATTCAACATGAAGTTATGGGATTATACACATGTGCCATTAAATATTGAAGGTCGGGTTGCGGTGCCGGTCTCTTTCTTCTGGGGAATTGGTTGTCTGCTACTAATCAAAGTGATTAATCCCGTTATTCAGTCAGCCATCCAACAGTTTTTATATCAGACGAGTCAATATGGGGGCATCGTTCTCGCTGTGCTATTCTTCGGCGACGCTGCCACAACGTTCCTATTTACGTTGACGACCAAAAAAGAAGTCGAGGCAGCCATTGATGAATCGGATAAAGAGAATGCGGCTATCAAAGAATTTCGTTGGAAGCAATTGATTACCAATCACGAATCTTCTCATAATCGGAATCGGGTGCTCCAATTGTTGTCTTCACAACGGAAAAAATGGCGCCATCGGAATTTAAGTCGGATCGTGAAAAACTATCCGAATATTCGTTTTAAAAAGCGACGGTTGGTAAAAACAATGAACCAAGAATGGGAAGGAGGAAAGAAATAAATGAAACAACAACATTGGCTTACGTCCTCGGATCAATCCCATCAACTAAAAGTAAACTACTGGTTGCCAACCGAAAAACCCAAAGCGGTTATTCAGTTGGTTCACGGGATGGTGGAACACATCGACCGCTATGATTCCTTTGCCAAATTTTTAAATGCTCAAGGCTATGCGGTTATTGGTCAT
Source organism: Enterococcus camelliae (assembly GCF_042685105.1). Taxonomy (NCBI): domain Bacteria; kingdom Bacillati; phylum Bacillota; class Bacilli; order Lactobacillales; family Enterococcaceae; genus Enterococcus; species Enterococcus camelliae. The sequence goes on from NZ_JBHUMO010000056.1 coordinate 117,283, forward strand.
GATCATCTTGGACATGGAGATTCAATCGATAATGTGGGGGAATACGGTTACTTTGCTGAGCAAAAGGGGTACCGTTACCTTATTACAGATGTCAAACGAATCGAGGAGCAGTGGCGCACAAAATTTCCTGAGGTTCCCTATTTTCTATTGGGGCATAGCATGGGCTCGTTGGTTGTCCGAGATGTCTTAATCGAATATCCTACTGAAAGGTTGCAAGGAGCCATTATGATGGGGACTGCGTATGAATCCTTGCTGAAAATGAACGTGGCACTACTAGTTAGCCGCGCTTTTATTCGGTTTCGAGGCAAGCGTTATCGCTCGACCTTTTTGGACAATTTGGCTTTCAATGGATTTAATCGTCATATTCATTCTGCACGGACATCAAAGGATTGGCTCTCACGTGATGAAGACCAGGTGGATGCTTATATCCAAGACCCAAAAAATCAGTTTACCTTTACAACCCAAGCATACCAAGATCTTTTTTATTTAACAAAAGAAGCGAGCTCACCCAAAAAATTAAATCAAATTGATCCTAGACTGCCTCTTTTAGTTATTTCTGGTGAGGAGGATCCTGTTGGGCGCTATGGAAAAGGTGTGATTGCTTGTGCGCAACAATTGGCTAAAAATGGCAATCCAGTCACCCTAGAGCTGATGGCTGAAGGAAGACATGAATTATTAAATGAACAAAATGCAAAAACGGTGTATCAGTTATTGGTTAACTGGCTACGGAAATACGAAAAAACGAGTACTGACAGGAAATGATTCATACAGCATAATTACCAGAAAATTAATAATTATTAGACAAATGAGTCGATTGGAAAGTTGGTAGCAAGTGGAGAAAGAATCGTTTATTCGAAAAATGAATGCCAAGCATTTAGTAATGTTGTCCCTCGATGGTGTAATTGGAACGGGTATTTTCCTGAGCTCCAGTTACCTCATTCAAACGGCAGGGCAATGGGAACAATCATTGCCTACATTGTGGGGGCTTGCCTTGTGACATTGGTGATGATGTGTCTAGGTGAACTGTCTGTACATGAACCTCATACGAGTTCATTTCATAATTATGCAACGAAGTATATACATCCAAGTGTGGGATTTGTGGTGGCGTGGTTGTATTGGCTAACTTGGACCGTTGCGCTCGGCTCCCAGCTTGTAACGATGGCAATCTTGATGCAACGGTGGTTTACAGGCATTCCACTATGGATTTAGTGTGCACTATTTATGGTCATTCTATTTGTGGCTAATGTGATTGACATCAAATGGTTTGCTTTTGTTATTATCAATTTTTCTATCCTAAAAAAAATAAAGACAAAGGAGTATCATCAATGATTGGTTGATGAGTGATTGATATGAATGCATTTCAAGCGTGGCAATCCAAACAGTCGTGTATTATTCTTGACGGAGCGATGTCAACACGGTTAGAAGAGCTTGGCTTAGATTTAAATGATCCTTTGTGGACAGCCAAAGCCTTGCTACAGGATCCTGAAAAAATCTATCAAGTCCATCTTGATTATTTTAATGCTGGAGCAAACATTGCGATTACCAACAGCTACCAAGCATCGATGGCTAGCTTTAAAAAAATGGGATTATCAATCGAAGAGGGTCGCGCATTGGTGCAACAATCGGTTGAGTTGGCAAAATAAGCAAGAGAGGCCAGTAAGACAAAACAAGCAAAGTGGATTGCAGGCTCAGTTGGTCCTTATGGGGCTTATTTAGCCGATGGTTCGGAATACAAAGGGAATTACGGTCAGACTCCAAGCGAACTGGCCGCATTTCACGAGGAACGGTTGGCAGTATTAGCCAACTCAGGAATTGATTTATTCGCTTGTGCAACGATGCCCGATATTCTCGAAATTGATACCCTGCGAACCTTGTTAAATCAGTATACAGAAATCCCAGCATGGTTCACTGTTACAATGAAAGATCCTAGCCATCTAAGTGATGGCACTGCGCTAAAAGAATTTCAAGAGCGCATGGAACAGAGTCCGACCGTTTTTGCTTATGGTGTCAATTGTTTAAAACCGGAGTGGGTAGAGGAAGTTATTGCCCAATTAGCAGAGTGCCATTCAAAGCCATTTGTGGTTTACCCTAACTCTGGAGAAACCTATGATGCAACCTCAAAAACGTGGACACACAGTGGAAATCACGCACAATGGTTTTCGACGGAAGCCGTTGGATGGAATCAAATGGGGGCGCAATTGATTGGGGGCTGTTGTTGTACCTCTGTGCCGGAAATTCAACAACTTGTTAAGCAGTTTTCAAAAAAATAAAAAAAACACTTGTAAATAATGACAAGTATCGGTACACTATGACATGTAGTTAAGAAAAATTTAAGAAAGAGAGGGAATGTGTGATGAATAACAGAAAACAAAACAAGCAAAACACCAATTTCATATCATCAACAAAATTAATCCCTTCTCTGGATTCTATTTAGCGTATCTTTAGCAATTATTCCATACGTATAACTAGGCTCTGTTCTGATGAAAAAAGGGACAGGGCTTTTTTGCGCGCTTTTTAGACAGAGAAGGCAAAAAGAAAAAAGAGTTTCCAATGAAAACTCAACAAAAGGAGAGCACATGAATTATATTTTAAAGCAGTTATGGAGTTATTTTTACGCACATAAAAAACGATACGTCATTGTCCTCGTGTTTATGTTGGTAGCCAGTGCAATGTACGTGGCACCAACCTATATTATTCGGTTATTTGTGGATGCGATTATTGAAAAAAAATTAACAAGTAGCATGTTAATCCAATACATAGGCCTTTTTGGCGGAGCCATTTTGCTTGCCTATGTGACGGAATTTGTATGGACGTATAATTTATTTATTGGTTCGTATGATATTCAGCGTAATTTACGCGGAGAGTTAATGGCTCATTTCTTAAAAATGGGGGCTCCGTTTTATCATCGCTTTCGCACGGGAGATTTGATGACTCGCTCAAGTGATGATGTGCAGGTCATGGGTATGACTGTTGGCTATGGTCTAATGGTTTTTTTGAACACGAGTCTGTACCTTGGATTTATTGTTTTGATGATGGCCTGGAGCGTTTCTTGGCAATTGACCTTGATTGCACTCATTCCCATGCCGCTCTTAGCGTATTTTATTTTTAAATGGGGATCAGAAGTGGATGCTGCTTTTACAGATGCACAAAATTCTGTTTCGGATATGAACAGCGAAGTATTGGAGATTATTGACGGCATCCGCGTGGTACGCGCCTTTGGATTGGAAGAAGCTACGACTGTTCAATTTGAAAAACAGACAGAGCAAACGAAAGAAAAAAATGACCGCGTCTCCGAAATTGATGCACGCTTTACACCACTGATTACCATTGTTTTGGCTATCAGTTTTGTAATCAGTTTTGGGTTTGGTGCATTACTAGTTGTCCGTCAAGCCATTTCGATTGGGGCAATGGTTTCCTTTCAAGTTTATCTGACCATGGTCGTTTGGCCGATGATTTCTGCAGGCGATTTGGTGAATGTCATGCAACAAGGAGCGGCATCTTGGCGGCGGATTAACGAAGTGCTGCAAACGGGAGATGGCGTGGAAAAAGAAGGAACCGTCGAAGCAAACACATTTGAAAGTCTGGCACTGCAGCAGTTTCATTTTAAATACCCAGACACTCAACGCATGGTGCTATCAGGAGTAGACTTAACGGTACGACGGGGGGAAGTCATCGGGATAGTCGGCAAAACGGGTAGCGGCAAAACAACTATTTTGCGGCAGTTTGGTCATCGCTATCCATACTCCAATGAAGTTCCTCAATTAAATGGTCAACCACTGACGGCATACACGACGCAATCTGTACGGACGCAACTTGCGGAAGTACCGCAAGAGCACACCCTTTTTTCTCGTACAATTCGCGAAAATCTCCTATTTGGAGACAATCAGGCCACAGATGAACAACTATGGCAAGCATTGGAGATGGCATGCCTGGCTGAAGATATTCGTCGGATGCCCGAGCAATTAGCTACGCTAGTTGGGGAAAAAGGGGTCTCGTTGTCGGGCGGTCAAAAACAACGCCTTTCGTTAGCCAGAGCCTTTTTAAGAAAGAGTCCCGTTTTATTATTGGATGATGCCTTGTCCGCAGTCGATGCGAAAACGGAACAAGCCATTATTGAAAATTTACAAAATCAGTCCGTTACGGATACATTGTTGATTGTGACACATCGTCTTTCTGCCATTACCACTGCGTCTCAAGTCATCGTGTTGGATGAAGGAAAAGTAGTTCAACGTGGCACGCACGCAAGTTTAATTCAAGAACCAGGATGGTATCAAGAACAATACTATCATCAACAAATAAAGGAGGATGAGGCTACTCATGCTTAAGACGATTTATCGCCTATTAAACTATGTACGTTTTTATAAGCAACGCTTTATCATTGGGGCAAGTTTATTAATCGTGGCGACCAGCTTGGAATTGTACTCCCCAATGTTGGCCAAACGTTTAATCGACCAAGTATTAACCCCCGCTTTTGAAACCGGGGTCTTAAACAAAGAATGGTTAATTCTATTATTAATGAGTTATCTATTACTGAACAGTGTCGGTTCTTTATTAAAATATATGAGTTTATTGCTTTTAAGAAAAATGTCCAACCGCATTGTCAAACAAATGCGCAATGAACTTTTCAATCATATGCATCAATTACCGGTGTCCTATTTTGACCAAATTCCAGCTGGTAAAGTTGTTGCCCGGATTACCAATGATACAGAAGCTTTGCGTGGAAATTTTTATGTCAATGTGATTAGCAATATGCTAAGCAATGCGATTCAAATTGTCGGGGCTTTTATCGCCCTCATGTTGTTGGATAAGCGTGTGGGTCTAGCGATGTTAATCCTAATGCCTATTTTGATCTTTTGGCAAAAACAGTACACGAAGTATGCATCAAAGTACAATTTAGCCATGCGGGAATACATCTCTCAAATCAGTGGGCAATTGAATGAATTTGTCCAAGGAATGGCGATTGTTCAAGCCTTTCAACGGGAAAAACAATTGTTGCAAGAATTTAAGGAGACGGTCCAAAAATGGTTTGAGATGGGGAGAAAATATTTGTTACTTGACTCCATCGTTGCATGGGGATTCGCGAATCTATTAAGAAACCTAACAATGCTCATCGTGTTGTCGTTGGCATCTTATCAATTTTTGGGTGGAAAAATGGCATTGTCAGCCGGTTTGCTATACGTGTTTATTGATTATATCAATCGTTTATTTGATCCGATTGACGGCTTTATTCAAACAATGGCCAATATTCAGCAATCACTCGCTGCGGGCCAACGAATTTTTGAATTTGCTGATCAAGCAGTGGAATCACAAGAATCACCAGAATTGACAATGGGGGCAGGCGATGTCCGGTTTCAACATGTGTCATTTGGTTATTTGCCAGAGCAATTGGTTTTAAAAGATATCAGTTTTCATGCGACGCCAGGCGAAACAGTGGCCCTTGTCGGTCATACTGGCTCCGGAAAATCGAGTATTTTGAATCTGCTGTTCCGATTTTATGATCCACAAGAAGGTTCGATTGTGATTGATGGTCAGACGATTGAGGATTATAGTCGCCAAAGTGTCCGCGAAGGAATGGCCATCGTTTTACAAGATCCGTATCTTTTTTCTGGAACGATTGCAAGCAACATTGGGATGAACCGACCAGATATTACCGACGAGATGATTATTGATGCCATGAGACAAGTTGGTGCAGACTACCTTCTGGATCGCTACGAAGAAGGAATTCATCACCCTGTGGTTGAAAAAGGCAATGAATTCTCAAGTGGAGAGCGCCAATTAATCAGTTTTGCACGGGCTTTGGTTGTGAATCCCAAAATTCTCATTTTGGACGAGGCAACTAGCCATGTCGACACTGAAACGGAAACCATTATTCAAAAAGCGATGAATGTCCTGAAAAAAGGTCGTACGACGTTTATGATTGCCCATCGTTTGTCGACAATCAAAGAAGCCAATCAAATTTTGGTTCTGGATCAAGGAGCAATCGTTGAGCAAGGCAATCATCACTCGTTGATTGCGCAAGCGGGGATTTATCATCAAATGTATCAAATGCAAGCAGAACAACTATAATCAAGAACTCACTCTTAGCGATAAGGAAAATCTATCACTAAGAGTGAGTTTTTCATATACATTTTTCAAGTTTTGTATTAAACTAACAACAATATGAGAAAATAATGAGATAATGAAGTGAGAAAAGGATGAATGGGGAATGAAAAGGCCAGTAATCGGAATTGCAGCAAACGAAATTCAAAATTCAGGAGAAGTATTGCATGAATTACCGATAATCTACACACCAATCGGCTATGTGAAAGCTGTCCAAAAGGCTGGAGCACTCGCGCTCGTATTGCCAATTAGCGAAAAAGAGGCAGCCAAAGAATACATTCATCAAATTGATAAATTGGTGTTAGCAGGTGGTCAAAATGTGGCGACGAAGTTTTACGGACAACCATTAGCTACCGAGCAAGATTATAGCTTTTTAGCGCGTGATGAATTTGAATTGGCATTAATTGATGAGGCACTTCGACAAAAGAAGCCGATTTTTGCAGTTTGTCGAGGAATGCAATTACTCAATGTCGCATTTGGTGGGGATTTGCAACAAAAGATTGATGAAAGCAACGGCACTCGCCACATGCAAGCACCCATTCCTCGAGAAATCCCGACACATGCCATCCAGACCTTGGAAGATAGTATGTTACAGTCACTTTATGGAAGTCGAAACAAAGTGAACTCATTTCACCACCAAGCCATAAATCGTTTGGCAAGTAATTTTACAGCGACTGCTTGGAGCCCGGATAATATTATTGAAGGGATCGAGGATACCCAGCATAAAATCCTTGCTGTCCAATGGCACCCAGATTTTGCTTATGAGGCTTTGGTGCAAGAGATGGGGATTTTTCAATACGTAGTGAATCACTTATAGAAAGTTGGAAAAGAAAAAGGGGGAAAAAGAATGAAGAAACGCGTAGTGGGTTATTTAGCAATTGCAGCCTTGGTTTTGGCTGCCTGCTCAACAACAGGAAAGAAAGACAGCTCAGGGGATACCGGAAGCGGCAGCAGTACAACTAAGCAAGTCATCGAGGTTTCCACACCAGGAGAACTTTCGACTTTAGACAGTGGACAATACAGTGATGTAAACAGCTCTGATATGATTGGTCAACTGACAGAAGGCCTTTATCGAACCGACAAAGATGGAAATCCAGAACTAGCAATTGCTTCCGAAAAACCGACTGTTAGCGAGGATGGCCTAAGCTATACGTTTAAATTGCGGGATGCCAAATGGAGCAATGGCGATGAGGTGACCGCAGCTGACTTTGTCTATGCCTATCAATATGTTGTTGACCCAACCAATGCTTCAAGCAGTAGCAACCGGATGGATATCTTTAAGAATGCTAGCAAGATTCGGCAAGGGCAAGCCGCAGTAGAGACACTTGGGGTCAAAGCCATTGATAAGCATACCTTGCAAATCGATTTAGAAAGCCCAATTACTTATTTGGATCAAATATTAGTTGGGACACCCTTTATGCCCAAAAATGCAGCTTTTGCCAAAGAGAAAGGCAAATCTTATGGAACAAGTGCTGAAAATTTCGTTGGGAATGGTCCCTTTAAAATTGAAGGTTGGACAGGTGCTAATGAATCTTGGAAGCTAGTGAAAAACAAAACCTACTGGGATGCAGCAAATGTGAAATTAAAAGAAATTGATGTTCAAGTGGTCAAAGAAACAGGAACTGGGGTCAATCTTTTTGAAACCAATGCGCTAGACTACACAACATTAACAGATACGTACGCACAGCAATACAAAAACAATCAATTAGCACATTACGTACCAAAAGCACTAGTTGGCTATATCAGCGCCAATCAAAAGCGCGAGGTAACTGGTAATTTAAATGTTCGGCAAGCAATCTTACAAGCGATTGATAAAAAATCATTTGCAGAAAATATCTTAGGCGATGGTTCGACCGCATTGAATGGTTTCGTTCCTAGTAATTTTGCCAAAGATCCAAAAACGGGAGAAGATTTCCGCAAAGAAAATGGTGACTTGCTTCCATTTGATGTTAAAAAAGCACAGGCTTCTTGGGCGAAAGCCAAAGAAGAGCTAGGCAAAGATCAAATCACACTTGAATTATTATCGTCTGACACGGCCTCATCCAAGAAGACAGTCGAATTTATTCAAGGGCAATTGGAACAAAATTTACCAGGGCTAAAGGTCAATCTAAAGTCGGTTCCCTTGCAAAATCGATTGGATTTACAAACAGCTGGCGATTTTGATTTAGTATTTGGAACATGGACACCAGACTACGCAGATCCAATTAATTTCTTGGAATTTTATGATTCTAAAGGTGGATTGAATACTTCCGGTTATGCCAGTGCCACTTACGATCAAGGCTTGGAAAAAGCACGCACGACCTTAGCCAATGATTCTGAAGCAAGATGGCAAGAGCTCCTAGCATTGGAAAAACAACTTGTCGAAACGGATACGGCTGTTTTGCCACTCTATCAAGGAGCAGTTGCTTATTTGCAATCGGAACGTCTGCAAAATCTACAAATTTTCCCATTTGGTCGAACAGTCTCCTATCGTTTGGCATCGGTGAAATAACGTAACAGCATAGCTAAAAAAGAGGACTGAGTCAGTAGTACATGACTTAGTCCTCTTTTTGAGGGGGGCGAGTGGCTATTACGGGAAAAAAATTAACAATCAGGTAAGATATCACCTGGTATCGCACAGACATACGATCGACCTTTTAAGTTTCTAAGGTGTTCTTCTTTGCCTTTTTGAACACTTTCGGGGGACGTAAAGGCATCAATGGCGGTTAAGGCGATTGCCTTGCCAGCATTTAACAATCCTTTGTGGGCAATTGAAGATTTGCCGTTTGCTACCCATTGCCAACTATGAGGGGCACTCCCCATTGGTTCACAACCAATCCAAACTTGGGCAGTGGGGCAAATCCAGCTGACATCGCCAACATCGGTTGATCCAACACCGATACCTTCAAACGAAAGTGGAAGAATAAATTGACAAATGGGGGAAGCAGCCAATTCTTTAATTTCAGCTGCTGTTTTTTCTGAGTAGACATCCATCAAGTCGTGATAGATTTTTTGTTTCACGGAATCGTCGATTGTTTCATAGTAGGCTTGTTCATAAGCCAATTCTTCTGCAGAGTAATCGAACAAATCAATCAGTGACAAATTTTCATGCATTTGTTTTGTCCAAAATTTACTTGGCATGTATTCGTAACAGGCAGAATCAAGCACCACTTCCATCGTCGTTCCCGTCATCAGTGCAGCGCCTTCCGCAATTTTCGTTACTCGTTCAAAGATTTCTGCCGCTTGTTCCATCTTTGGTGCCCGAACGTAATAAAAAAGTGAAGAGCTTGCTTGCACCACGTTAGGAGAAGTACCACCAACATCCGTAAAAGCGTAATGGATTCGCGCTTCGTCAATAATGTGTTCACGTAAAAACTGGACGCCAATATTCATTAATTCGGCAGCATCAAGGGCACTCCGACCCAAATCAGGAGCACCTGCCGCATGGGAAGAGACCCCTTTAAAATGATAATTCACGTGGTAAACGGCCAAGCTCGAAGCACCCCATGCACCTGTTTGGTCAGAGGGATGCCAACTTAATGCCAAATCCAAATCATCAAATAAGCCAGCTCTGGCGAGGTACGACTTGCCACAACCACCTTCTTCAGCAGGACAGCCAAATAGTTTTATGGTACCAGAAATACCTGTTTCTTTTAAAAATTCTTTGGCTCCCACCGCTCCTGCGACGGCGCCCATCCCCAATAAATTATGGCCACAGCCATGCCCATTTGCACCTTTAATCAGAGGTTCTTGTCGAGGTAGGTCTGCTACCTGACTTAAATTTGAGAGAGCATCGTATTCAGCCAGAACACCAATGACAGGTGATCCGCTTCCGTAGGTGGCTACATAAGCATTCCGCATGCCCCCAATGCCCTTTTCAATCGTAAAATCTTCCTTTTCTAACACTTGATAATGCTGTTGGACCGATTGATCAACCGCAAAGCGCAATTCTGGTGTTTCCCAAATGGCATCTGCCGCCTGAAAAAAGGTATCTTTCTTTTCATTTAATCGTTCAATCACGTTTTCTTTTTTCAAAAAAATCACCTTTATTCTAATTTATTTTTAATTATTTTGTTAGAAATTCTAGCATAATAAAGTTGAAAGTAAACTGAAAACAGAAAGAAATTTTCAATAAACTGTGAAAAAATAATAAAATAAATTATTATATCAAGGCTATCTAATAATAAAAAATGAATAAGGGGTTTTTTCTTAGATAAATAAATAATGAAAATAATATGAGTAAACCACCAAAAAAACATTGCTATTTTCTAATTATATTCTTATAATTTGAATCACGTTAGGTTTTATGACGTGAAAATGGTTAGTTTAAGGAGGATGTCTCATGAGTTTAGCTGAAGATACAGTGGCTTCCCAATTTTTAGAAAAAGCAGTTGCCATTCTTCAAGAGAATAACGAATACACAATTGCGAATCGTCGACACTTACATGCATTTCCCGAGTTATCATTTCAAGAAGAGCAAACTAGGGCGTTTATTCAGGAGAAACTTTTGTCTTACGGGTATACGGATATTCAAACAGAAGTAGGTGGTGGTGGGATTTTGGCCACCTTAGATACTGGCAAGCCAGGACCGACAATCGCTCTTAGGGCAGACTTCGATGCCTTACCTATTCATGAAGAAACAGAGTTGCCATTTAAATCTAAGAATGATGGTGTGATGCATGCATGTGGACATGATGTTCATACGGCAACCCTATTATCTGTTGCGCAAGCTGTCAGTGAACTAGACAGTTATTTAACAGGAAAACTAATTTTTATTTTTCAACATGCAGAGGAATTACCACCAGGAGGGGCCATTGCCATTATGGAATCTGGGGCACTTGATGAGGTAGATGCCATTTTTGGTTTACATATTCAAGGCGGAACTGTCGATGCAGGCAAAGTTTATGTCCATCCAGGGTATATGATGGCTGCTGCAGACTCTTTTGAAATCCAAATACAAGGAAAAGGTGGACATGGATCGGCTCCTAACACCACGGTGGACGCAACAGTCGTAGCGGCTTACCTTATTCAAGAATTGCAGACGATTGTCAGTCGACGGAAAGATCCGATTAAATCAGGCGTTTTATCTGTTACGGCTTTTCATGCAGGAGAAGGTGCCGATAATATCATTGCTGATAAAGCTTTTCTGAAAGGAACTGTTCGGACGTTTGAAAAAGAGGTTCAGGAACAATTTAAGGCAGGAATTGTTGAAATCACCGAACATATCACTGCTGCTCATGGTGCAACAGCAACGGTTTCTTATAAGTGCGGCTATCCGTCTGTTTATAATTATCCCGAGGAAACGAACCTTGTTGAAAAGCTCTTTATTGAACAATTTGGCAAAGAAAATGTTGTGACCATTCAACCAACCATGGGTGGAGAAGATTTTGCTTATTATTTGCAAAAAATACCGGGAACTTTTTTCAATGTACCAGCAGGTATTGCCGAACAAGAAGTAAATTATCCACACCATCACCCCAAATTTACCGCTGATGAAGCGAGTCTGTTGATTGGCGCAAAAGCATTTTTATCTATTATTCAACATTATTTAGTAAAAGAATAATCGCCAGAAAGGATAGGGTAACATATGACGTTAGAAAAGTGGTTATCAGATTTAGAAGCTGGACAGGAAGAAGCCTTAGCAAATCGCCGCTACCTTCATCAACACCCAGAACTGTCTTATAAAGAAGAAAAAACAGCACAGTATATTATTGAACAATTGACTGCATATGGCATTACAGATATCCAACCAAACTTTGGTAATGGTTATGGTATTGTTGCAAAAATTCACGGTGAGCATCCGGGATTGACGATTGCCCTGCGAGCAGACTTTGATGCATTAGCGATTACAGAAGAAACGGATGTGCCGTTTATTTCACAAAACAAAGGCGTGATGCATGCCTGCGGGCACGACGTTCACACAGCGGGCTTACTAAGTGTTGCTAAAGTACTTCAAAAAAATCGTAGCGATCTGCATGGCAATGTCGTGTTAATTCACCAAAATGCAGAAGAAATTCAACCTGGTGGTGCCAAGTTCATGGTTGAAGCGGGTGCCTTAGAAGGTGTCGATTATGTGTTTGGTATTCATGTATCTTCTTTATTACCTAAAGGAATGATTGCCTATTCGGCTCCCTATGGCTCAGCAAATTCAGATACGTTCAAAATTAAGATTCAAGGAAAAGGCGGTCATGCTGCTCATCCAAGTGAAACAGTAGATTCAGTGATTATCGCAAGTCAGATTATCACAAATTTGCAAACGCTAGTTAGTCGCAAAGTCGATCCCATTGAAGCTGGAGTAGTAACATTTGCCAGTGTAAAAGCAGGTGGAGAAGCTTACAATATCATCGCCGACACAGCGGAAATAGTCGGCACAGTGCGAACATTAGATGCCAAAACAAAAGAAGTTTTGAAAAACGGAGTGGTTACTTTACCGAACGTCATTGCAAGCATTCAAGGAGGAACGGCGACGACTTTCTATCGGGATGGTTATCCGGCAATTCAACAATCGGAACCAGAGTTAAAACAAGTTGTCGCGATAGTCAGTGAGTTATTTGGTGAAGAGCAAGTCGTTCAAATTCCCACCGGTATGGGGGGCGAAGATTTTTCCTATTATGTACAAGAAAAACCTGGTTGTTTCTTTTATGTAGGTGGGAACAATCCAGACATTGATGCAGTTTTTCCACACCACCATCCAAAATTCAAATTGGACGAAAGTTGTTTACTTCAATCTGGGCAATCATTTTTGGCCATCGTCGCACACTATTTAACAAACTAACGATGGACAATCCTCAAAAAAGATTGGAGGAAAAAGAATGGGAAAATATATCGTTAAACGAATCTTGATTACTATACCAGTTTTACTATTGGTGACAATCTTTTGTTTCGGGATTGTTAATTTAGCGCCAGGGGATCCGACCGATTTGTATATTTCTGAAAATGCAACGGCGCAACAAAAGGAACAAATGAGAGAAAATTTAGGTTTGAATCAACCATTACCTGTGCAATATGTCAAATGGCTAGGAAATTTATTACAAGGAAATCTCGGTATTTCATTTTCTTCGCGGGTAGCCGTAACAGAAGTTTTACCAAGTAAGATTCAGGCGACGCTGACGCTGATGCTGGCCACTTTAATAGTGTCTTACCTCTTGGCTATTCCTTTGGGGATTCTCTGTGCCAAAAAGCAAGGTGGCTGGCTGGATACATTAATTACCAGTTTTTCTTTTTTAGGTGTTTCCATTCCAAATTTCTTCTTTGGTCTAGGATTAATTTTTGTATTTGCTTTGCAACTTAAATGGTTACCAACGGGTGGGATGACTACCTTGGGGCAAGAAAGCAATACGCTCGATAGTTTGAAGCACTTGATTATGCCAACAATAGTGTTATCAGCGTTTTATTGTTCGAATATGATTCGATATGTACGAGCAAATATGATTGAAATCTTCTCAGAGAATTATATGCGAACAGCGAAAGCCAAAGGGTTAAATCAACACTTAACATTATGGCGACATGGAGTGAAAAATTCGTTGGTTTCAATTATTACCGTTGCGAGTTCTGACATACCTAAAATGCTCGGTGGGGCAGTTGTAACGGAACAAATTTTTCAGTGGCCGGGCATTGGTCAATTAATGATTTCATCTATTAATTCACGTGATTATCCAGTCTTAATGGCAATTAATTTAGTTGCGGCGCTAGGAGTCATGCTTTGTAATTTGTTGGCAGACATTCTCTATGCGGTCGTTGATCCTAGAATTCGGTACTAAAGGAGGTGTGCGAATGGAAATGACCAATATGTTCAAAACTGTTTCAAGAAAGAAACTTGAAGAATTGGAACATCTGAGCCAATTGCAAGGAACAGCTCAGAATGAAGATGGCTATCTAAAGACGTTGGTCAAACGGTTTTTCAGAGATAAGTTGGCTGTGGCTAGTTTGATTTTATTTATTCTTTTTATCGTGATTGCCGTGTTTGCTTCGGCGATTTCTCCCTATGATCCAACCAAAACAGTCGGCTATTTTGAAGCAGCACCTTCCGCCAAAAATCTGCTAGGTACAGATGAAGTAGGGCGTGATGTACTGAGTCGCTTGATTTATGGGACCCGCGTTTCATTGATTGTTGGTGTCCTTTCTGTGATTATTTATGCCGTTATCGGTACCACTTTAGGCTTATTGAGTGGGTTTTTAGGTGGTATTTGGGATACAACCATCATGAGAATTACGGAAGTTTTCATGTCGTTTCCTTATTTCATGGTGATTTTGGTTATTGTCAGTTTGATTGGCCCAAGTATTTGGACCGTCACGTTTGTAATTGGGTTACTGGGATGGCCGATGATTTGTCGCTTAGTTCGTGGTGAAGTGATGAAATTAAAAAATGCGGACTACGTACAAGCAGCGATTGCTTCTGGTTACACCACGTTCCAGATTATGTTTAAACATATTTTTCCCAATATTCTGACATTAATTTTAGTCAATATGACGTTTGGGGTTGCGACATCGATTATTACCGAAGCCTCGTTAAGCTTTCTAGGTGTAGGTGTGCAACCACCGACTTCTAGTTGGGGAAATATGATGTCCAACGCACAGTCATTAAATGTGCTGCAAAATCAGTATTGGCGTTGGTTACCAGCAGGAATTATGGTGTTATTAACGGTATTGTCAATCAATTTTATCGGTGATGGACTGAGAAAAGCGATTGAGGGAGATATGAAATAGAAAAGAAAAGAGGGATTGACATGACAATCAAAACGAAAAAGAAAGCCATTTGGATGGGAATCATTACCTTGTTAAGTGTTACATTGTTAGCTGCCTGTGGGGGATCCAGTGATAGCTCAAGTGGATCAAGCACTGAGTCAAGTTCGGCCACCAAAAAAGATACTCTATACATTGGATTAACTAATGCACCCAGTGGTTTCAACCCAGCTAATTCGACAGATACGGCTGGTCAATGGATTTTGCGGATGTTGTACCCAACACTATTGGATCAACCAGAGTCTTTAACCTTTAAAGGGAATTTGGCTGATTCATTTGAAACAACGGACAACCAAACTTTTACAATCAAGCTTCGCAGTGGTGCGAAATGGTCAGATGATAAACCAATTACTGCGGAAGATGTCGCATATTCGTTGAATTTGATTGCCAATCCAGATGTTGAAACCTCTTTTGGGGTGAATATTTCTAGTCTGAAGGGGGTCAAAGATACTGGGAAATTGGATGATGGCACCACAGAAATCAGTGGGGTTAAAGTTGTGGATGATAGCACTTTAACCTTAACCACTAAAACACCCGTGGATCCTAATTATTTGAAGGAAATGATTGGATTTAATATCTACATTGTACCAAAACACATCGTAGAAAAAGAAGATTTAAAAAATCTATCTAGTTCAACTTTTGCTACGGCCCCAACGGTATCAGGAAGTCTTTACAAATTTGTGAAGTACGAAAAGGATTCGTATGTTCAGTTAGAAGCCAATCCTTCTTACTATAAAGGAGAAGCAAAACTGAAGAATGTTTACTTGAAAATCGTGAACGGGACAAGTTTAGTAACTGAATTAGAATCTGGTGGCGTAGACATGGCTGCTGGTGGCGGAATTGGGGTTATTCCGGTTTCGGATATTGATACCTTGAAGAAAAATAGCAACTTGACGTTTAAGAGCTATCCTGGATTTGCGACTCAATTTATGTTCATTAATAACGATGACTTTGATGCCAAAGTTCGGTTAGCGATGACGTATGCGATTGACCGTGAAGCGATAGTGAAACAATTGTTCCGTGGCAACGCGGAAGTTCTACCAACTTCGTATACCTCTGCAAGCAAGTACTATGACAAAGATTTGAAGGCTATACCACATGATGTAGCGAAAGCTAAAGCATTAATCAAAGAATCTGGCTTTGATACAAGCAAAGAAATTGAGTTGACGGTGCCAACTGGAAACAAAGCACGGGAACAATCAGCCAACTTGATTCAACAAAATCTAGAAGAAGCTGGTTTCAAAGTGAAACAAGTAAGTTTTGATTTTGTTACAGCCTTGGCTAATGTCCGAACAGGGAAATACCAACTAGGATTAATCGGTATTCCGTTGACTTCTGATCCAGACCAAACCTATCTTTGGTCAAAATCTGGAACAACTAATTTAAGCCGTGTGAACGATCCAAAACTGGAAGAATTGATTGCTCAAGGAAAAGCTTCGACAAATATGGATGACCGGAAAAAAATCTATGATGAAATTCAAGCGTACTGGCAAGAACAAGCCTACGCAGTTGGTCTTTACGCCGATTACCAATACAAAGTACAAAGTAAAAACCTTGATGGCGGGATCAAAGAATTTTGGGTAGGTAGCTTATACGATATGCAAGATTGGACCAAAAAATAATTAGAGAAGTGAAATAGTTCGTAAGAATGGGACCTGTTCGATTGAATGCGTGTCCCATTCTTCTTAAAAAGGATGCAACGAAAGAGAGGTTGATGTGCATGGAAAACCAGAAAAAAATACTTTCAGTCGAAGAGTTATCCGTATCGTTTCAGACTTCTGAAGGTGTCATCCATGCGGTTCGTGGGGTGACTTTTGACTTATATGAAGGAGAAACCTTAGCGCTAGTTGGAGAATCTGGATCTGGAAAAAGTGTATCAACCAAAGCGATTACACAGATTTTACCGCAACGGCATACAACAATCAAAAGTAACGGTATTCTATTTGAAGGAGAGAATTTATTAGATCAGAAAGAAAGCCGAATGAACCAAATTCGAGGCAAAGAAATTGCGATGATTTTTCAAGATCCTATGACCTCGCTGAACCCGGTGCTAACAGTTGGCTTACAAATTATGGAGCCATTGATTGTGCATCAAAATTATAAGAAAAAAGAAGCCAAAGAAAAAGCCATTGAATTAATGGAACGCGTGGGGATTGTGAAAGCCAAAGAACGGTTTAAACAATACCCCCATCAGTTTTCCGGTGGTATGCGTCAGCGGGTTATGATTGCCATGGCATTGGCGTGTCATCCGAAAATTATGATTGCAGATGAGCCAACTACTGCCTTGGATGTAACGATTCAAGCACAAATTATTGAGTTGTTAAAAGAATTAAAAACGGAATTTCAAATGTCTACCATCTTCATTACGCATGATTTAGGCGTGGTTGCCAATATCGCCGATCGTGTAGCTGTGATGTATGCAGGTAAAATCGTTGAAATTGGTACAGCAAATGAAATTTTTTATAATCCCAAACACCCGTACACTTGGGGGCTGCTAGCATCAATGCCGGATATGGAAACGGATGACCATGATTTGTATACCATCCCAGGTTCTCCTCCTAACCTACTGCATGTGCCAAAAGGAGACCCATTTGCTTCACGGAATGAATTTGCTATGGAGATTGACTTAGTAGAAGAACCCCCGATGTTTCGGATTTCCGATACGCATTTTGCCAGTACCTGGTTATTGGATGACCGTGCACCAAAGATTGAACCACCGCAAGAAATTGTGGAACGACAAAAATTATTTGCCCAACTTCAAGGAAACGAGGTCGTTCTATGAACAAAAATCCGATTATTCAAATCAAAGGAGTTAAGAAAGTTTACAACCAAGGAAAAGCAAATGAAGTTCGCGCAGTTGACGATATTACTTTCGATATTTATGAAGGAGAAACATTTGGCTTAGTAGGAGAATCTGGAAGTGGAAAATCAACCACTGGAAAGTTATTGATGAAACTAGAAGAGATAACGGATGGTCAAATTATTTTTTTAGGAGATAACATTCAAAATAAGAAAAATCGCAAAGATTTGTTGGCATTTCGAAAGAATATCCAAATGATTTTTCAAGATCCTTATGCTTCGCTGAATCCTCGACTAACAGTAAAAGAAATTATTGGTGGACCACTTGAAGTTCACCAGTTAGTTAAAAATAAAAAAGAGCGCGATGATAGAGTATATGAATTGTTAGATTTAGTAGGTTTGAATCGGAGTTTTGCCAATCGTTATCCTCGTGAATTTTCAGGAGGACAGTGTCAAAGGATTGGGATTGCTCGAGCTATTGCGCTTGAACCAAAGTGTATCATTGCGGACGAAGCCATCTCAGCTTTGGATGTGTCGATTCAAGCCCAAATTGTGAATTTGTTGCGGAGTTTGAAGAAAAAAGAAAACCTAACGTATTTGTTTATTGCCCACGATTTGTCTATGGTGAAATACATCAGCGATCGAATTGGTGTTATGAATCGAGGAAAACTGTTGGAATTGGCTACAGCCGATGATATTTATCACTATCCTTTGCACCAGTATACAGAATCATTACTTTCAGCTATTCCTGAGCCAGATCCCATTTCAGAAAAGACTAGGACAAGAATTGGGTACGATGAAACCAAGATTACGTATGACGAAAATGATCCTGCGGTTGGATTGTATGAAATCGTTCCCGGTCATTTCGTTTACTGCCACCAGCAAGAAATTGCAATGTATCAAGAGAAACATGAAACATTGAAGGCCAAACAAGAAACGGCGGTCTTTTCGTAGTGAGTGGAGAGAAGGAGTGATTGAATGGTAGTGTTTGCGAGCTTAGCGTTAGTACTTTTGGGAGCCATTTTAGGTGAAATGGCCTTTGTATCGGATAAAAATAAGACGAGCACCCTGTTTCAAAAATTAGTCGTTTTGACTTGTGCAGCAATTGCCTACAGTTTCGTAGGTTTTGGACTTTCTCAAGGAAATCTCGTGCAAGGATGGTCCCAAATGTTTTCTAGTAGTGGAACAATTTCTGGTAACCTCATTCAAGGTTTGGTAATCAGTATCGTTATTGGTGTTTTCGCAACCAATGCATTGGCAGAACGATCTCAAACGCTTGTTTACGGTGGATTAGCAGTAGCGATTGGCTTGGTGATTGAACCATTAGTACAACTATTTCTTCAATCAGATGGCTTTTTTGCTAAAATGGGCTTTTTAGACAATCAAACGATTAGTATTCAACTGGCTATTGCAGTCATTGCTTTCGTATCTTCTAAACAAATTGGTGCTCGTTTAGGAAAATACCAAAACAATAAAGTAAATGCTTTGCCAAGTGCAAATTTGTACTTGGTTGGCTTTTCGGTATTACTATCTTGGATTGGTTGGCCGTTGTTTATTCAAACCATCCTTGTACAACAAGCAACGACAGCCCTACATGCCAAATTCTTTTTTGTTATTTTATTGATTCCGGCAATCAATTTTGTGGTGGCAATGATCATTTCAAAACTGTATTATCACTATATTGATGTAGTGTTGGTCATCCATGCAACCACACTTGGGGTGTTATCAAGTGCTAGTTTAAGTACACAAACAAATGTCCTGGTACTAATTCTAGCCAATATTCTAAGTGTACCTTTGTTGTTTTGGTTGATTGAATGGCTAGATAAGAAAGCCAAAATTGATGACCCAAGTAGTGTTATCGCTCTTTTTGGTTTGAGCAGCCTTCAAGTACTTATTTTGAAAATGTTGTTTTCAAATGCTACGGCTACTTTAGGAAGCAATAGGCTTCAATGGTTTCTTGGTAGTGTTATCGGCTATCTTTTATTAGCACTTGGCATTAGTGTAATTGCCTATGTCACATTAAAAATCATCAGTTACACCACCCATGGAATTCGTTTGTCTGTCATGGAAGAAACCGTGGGAAAAGATAGCAGCATTTTTCATTTACCGGCCAATTTTCAAGGATTACCGGCCGTCAATTATGGAAAAGTGCCAGTCATGGAGCAAGTGGATGCTGACCAATTGACACCGCCTGTTGAATCAGATGGAAACCCATCACAGAGCAATCAGGGGGCACAGGTGGAGGCGTCTGGTGTAATTCGTAAGTTTGAAATTTTAACCAATCCCAATCGGTTTGATC
Source organism: Enterococcus camelliae (assembly GCF_042685105.1). Classification (NCBI taxonomy): domain Bacteria; kingdom Bacillati; phylum Bacillota; class Bacilli; order Lactobacillales; family Enterococcaceae; genus Enterococcus; species Enterococcus camelliae. Next base: position 137,201 of record NZ_JBHUMO010000056.1, read on the forward strand.
GATTGGTAGAGGAGCTGAATGCCATTGGCGTGGCGGGGATGAACGTGTCAAACGTGACGGGTTTTGGTATTCAAAAAGGTCATTCTAGTTACTATCGTGGACTAGAAGTAGACACCAACTTCTTACCTAAAATTAAGTTGGAAGTGGTGGTCAACACCATTTCAACTACGGAGATGCTTCAGGCAATTCAACGCGCACTTTATACAGGACATGTGGGAGATGGCAAAGTGTTTATTTCGACCATCAATCATGTTGTGCGCGTCAGCACGGGTGAACAAGATTCACAGGCTTTGGAATATGAGTAAATGAATGAAGCAAGCCAAAAACTTCCGAATTTTTCGGGAGTTTTTCGCAAGTTCATCTTAAAAAAGGAGAAGTGAAAACGTATGAAAAAAACCGTTTATCGTCATGCACAAGTGTTTACCGCACAGACAGATACCTTCGAGTCCCTTGATTTGCTGGTCAATGAAGAGACCGGCACGTTTGAAAAAATTGCTGCGGATATTCCAATCAATCAAGACGTGGAAGTGGTTGATTTAAGTGGAAAATTTGTTATTCCAGGGATGATTAATGCCCATACACACATTATTTTGGATCCTCTGTTCAAAATTGGTGGCTTGTCCTCTGTCAACGGCAATCAATCGGAACCAGTCGTTGATACATTGATCGCCCTGGATAATCTTACCAAATTGTTGAAAAGCGGGATTACGTATATTCGGGATGTTGGCTCCACGTTCGAAATTGATTTAAAACTTGGCAAGCTCGAGCGGGAAGGCAAAATTGTTACGCCTGGCATTATTGGTTCTGGCTCGGCTTTAATGATGACTGGGGGGCATGGGGCAGAATTAGGCCGAGAAGTCGATGGTCCAGCTGAAACCCGCAAAGCAGCGCGAGATCTATTGAAAAAAGGAGCACGTAACATCAAGCTGATGGCGACAGGTGGGGTGAGTATTGATGGTGAGCAACCAACCGATGTCCAATTAAGTGTGGCAGAAATGCAAGCTGCTGTTACTGAAGCGCATCACAAAGGGCGTACGGCTTGTGCTCATGCTCAAGGAACACAAGGCATCAAAAATGCGATTCTGGCTGGTGTGGATTCGGTGGAGCATGCCATATATTTGGATGAGGAAGCAATTGAAATGTTTTTGAGCAATGGCACGTACATTGTCCCTACATTGGCTGCACCATGGGCAATCAATCAGCATATAGACCTTTTACCTGAATTCATGGTCCAAAAATCGTTAGCCGTTCAAGATGCACATATGAAAAGCATCGGCTTGGCAGCGAAAGCTGGGGTGAAAATTGCGATGGGAACAGATGCCGGAACGCCTTTCAATGACTTTGAAGGAATGAATGCGTTGGAACTTCAATTAATGGTGGAAGCAGGTCTAACCCCTCTTCAAGCTTTGCAAGCCATAACAATCAATGCGGCCGAGTTATTAAAGATTAGCGACCATGCCGGGACGATCGCAACAGGCAAGCTAGCTGACTTCGTGGTATTGACAAAAAATCCGTTGGAAGACATACATGTGATTGCTGAGCCAAAAGTTGTTTACAAAAAAGGAAAAAAAATTGACTAAATAAAAAAGCAAGCATTAATTAACTAAAAAATTTTTCCAGCAGGTCTATGAGGCCTGCTTTTTGTTTATCCAGCATGAGCAAATCGCTGGTCTGATAAACAGAAATTACATAGCAAATTGTGGTCGATAGGTTTGGTGTTGAGAAGGAAAGCCAAGCAGAGGAAAGAACCGCAGTCACTGCCTTATAAATAAGTTTACGAAACATTTCGAACATTTTACAAAAAACCTTTACATTTAGTAAGACCTTTCATATAATTTTACTAATCAATTGAGAATGATTTTCAGTTGAGAAAGGAGAATCTATGGATACTGTCTATGATGTCTTAATTATCGGGGGAGGCCCCGCTGGATTATATGCAAGCTTTTATGCTGGGTTACGGGATATGTCGGTTGCTCTTTTTGAAGCTCAAAGCGAACTGGGTGGCAAGTTGAATTTCTATCCAGAGAAGATGGTCTGGGACGTGGGCGCATTGCCTCCGACGAAAGGCTACAAAGTTAAGGAATATTTGCAAAAACAGGCAACTCTTTTTGAACCAGCAATTTATACAAATACCACAATCAAAGAATGGCAAAAAGAAGACAATCGTTTCGTTTTGACTGATCAAAATGGTTGCTTGTATTATGGGAAAACGGTATTGGTTGCCATCGGAGGCGGCGTTATTTCGCCTCAAAAATTAACCTGTCCTATCGCTGACGGATTGGCAGCCGCAATCCATTATGAATTTCCCAATCAACAGGCTATTGACGGCAAAACATTGGTCATCTCAGGTGGTGGGGATGCCGCTGTTGATTACGCGATTGAAGCCCAGTCGTATGGGGCCAAAGTGACTCTTTGTTATCGTGGGGAAACATTGAAAGCCCATGAAGCCCAAGTCAAAAAATTACGAGAGCTTGACATTGAAGTATTGACGAATCAGACGATTTTATCAGTGGCTGCTGGTGATGGCTCATCGACGATGGCGTTGCAACTGCAAGCCAATGAGGCAAAAACAGCTGTCACAGTACCGTGTGATCATTTGCTCATCCAGCATGGGTACGATCGAGATACGTCCTTACTAGATCAAGAAGTGATTGCGTTGGCACGCCACAGTGAGTTTTACTTGCACTGTGCTTCACCAACCAAAACAAGTGCAGCAGGGATGTTTGCAGCAGGAGACATCCATTATTTTGACGGCAAGGTGAACTTGTTGGTTGGTGCCTTTCAAGATGCTACCTTAGCTGTAAATCAAATAAAACAATTTATTGATCCTCAGAGTGTTGCTTATGGAATGGTATCGTCTCATAATGAAAAATTTCATGAGAAAAATCAAGCGTTGATGGCGCATGATCAGGAAAAGAGTGAGTGAGAGTTTGGGAGTGAAAAACATGACCGTCCAGTGGAGCAAACGTAGTCGGCAATCGATTGTCATTTTTGCTAGTTTGATTTTGGTGATTGCTATTCTTTTATCAGCGGGGGTGGCTTTGGCAAGTGGCCAGGCCGAAATCCATTTGTCAGAGGTGTACCGGATTCTTTTGTATAAAGTGAGTCGCGGAACAATCGGAAATCTGGAGGGAATCACCCAAGCCAATGCCAATATTGTTTGGTTTGTTCGGACACCTCGCATTTTATTATCGATTTTTGTCGGGATGGGATTAGCAGTCAGTGGGGCTGTTATGCAAGCTGTCGTTCAAAACCCTTTGGCAGATCCCTATATTTTGGGGATTTCATCTGGGTCTTCTTTAGGCGCAACCTTTGCTATTTTGGTAGGATTTGGTGGTTCTTCCTTCTTCTTTCAATTTGGTTTAGCTTTGGGGGCTTTTGTCGGTGCCGTTGTTGCGACTTTTTTGGTTCTTTTGCTTTCCAGTATTGGTGGCCGGATGACTTCAACAAAACTGGTTCTTTCAGGAACAATTATTAGCTCTTTGTGTGGCTCACTCGCCAATCTAATCGTTTATCTGGCAAACAATGCAGAAGGAATGAAAACCGTCACGTTTTGGTCGATGGGGAGTCTGGCTTCGGCCAATTGGACTAAGTTACCCTTGGTGATGACGTTGGTCATAGGCTTAACGCTTTTTTTCTTATTGCAATACCGCGTGTTGAACACCATGTTACTGGGCGATGAAGTGGCGGTTACATTAGGCATCAAATTGGCTCTTTATCGACGAGTCTATATGATTTTATCGGCTTTATTGACGAGTATCATTGTTGCCAACTCTGGCATGATTGGCTTTGTGGGGCTAATCATTCCCCATATTGTTCGGGGGTTGACGGGCTCAGATCATCGTGCGTTGATGCTGTTGACCGCATTATCGGGTGGCCTTTTTCTGATTTGGGCAGATATTATTGCTCGGTCTATCTTAAAAGGGGTGGAGTTGCCAATTGGCATTATTACGGCCATCATTGGTGCGCCCATTTTTATTTATATTATTGTAAAACGTCAATACAACTTTGGAGGATAGCGTATGAAGTTAACAGTCGAGCAAGTGTCGTATCAGATTAACCAAAAAAGCATCCTACAAGACATTTCTTTAAAAACAATGACTGGAAAATTTGTGGGACTGATTGGATCAAATGGTAGCGGAAAATCAACGCTCTTAAAAACCATCTATAAAACACTCAAACCTGACAGTGGACAGATTTATTTAGATGACATAAATATTCTGCACAGTTCGGAAAAAAAAGTTGCCCAACAAATGAGCGTAGTCAGTCAGTTTAATGAGTTGAGTTTTGATTTAACCGTGGAACAGATGGTTTTATTGGGGCGAACACCTCATAAGGCCATGTTAGAAAAAGAAAATCAACAAGACTTTACCCTTGTAGACAACGCATTACAGCAAACAGGATTAGCCGACTATCGCCAAAGAAGCTTTTTGTCATTATCCGGTGGTGAAAAACAGCGAGTTGTTCTGGCACGTGCCATCGCCCAAGACCCCCAATTTATGATTTTAGATGAGCCAACCAATCATTTGGATATTCGGTATCAGTTAGAAATTTTAGAAATTGTCAAAAGCTTAGGTATTGGTGTCTTGGCAGCCCTACACAATTTGGAAGATGCCGCAAGATATTGTGATTACCTGTATGTGTTAAAAAACGGGCAAGTGGTTGCCCAAGGGATTCCCGAAAAAGTCCTAACAGAGACGTTGATCGAATCTGTGTATGGCATTCAATGCAAGGTGTATCGGAATCCCGTTACCAATGGCTTAGGTTTTTATTATTATTTTAAAGAAGAGGAGCAAGAGCATGAAAAAAAGATGGGCTGAATTCGTAGGTATTGGGGTATTGGCAGTTGCGTTGGGGGCTTGTAGTCAATCAACCAAAGAAACAACTACGCAAAGTTCAAAAGGCAGTGCATACCCGATAACCATTGAAAATTATAGCAAAGCTGAAGGGGGAACCAAGTGGACGAAGAAAGAGGAAACATTCACGAAAGCTCCAAGCAAAGTGATGGCCAATACTCGTCCAGCAGCAGAGCTATTGCTTCATTTAGGGCTAAAAGATCGGATTGCCGGTGTAGGAGCAACCTTTGGAGAGGGCGATCCGGAAGTCGCAGCTCAATTTAAAGAATTAAAAGATTTGGGGAATAGTTACATTAGTAAAGAAACAGCCCTTAGTGTTGATCCCGATATGATGTACGGACGGGGTGGCTTATTTGATAACCAAGATTGGGGGATTGGGACAGTTGATTCCATCAATGAAATGGGTATCCCAACCTACGTATTGGAATCTTCTGTGACGGGTGCGACGTTTGATTCTGTGTATAAAGACATTGATCATTTAGGAGAAATTTTCCAAGTCCAGTCAGCTGCCAAGAAATTTGCGAAACAAATCAAAAATCGGGAAGCCAACTTAAAAGAAGCAGTAGCGGACAACAAAAAGCAAACTTTCGCCTATCTCCATATGACTGATCCAAGTCAAGTCGTTGTTTATGCTGCTCACGATGAATCGTTCTTTAATGATATGTTCAACATGATTAAATTGGACAATGTCTTCAAGGACCAAACGGGCGATGTTAGCGAAGAGACTCTGATTGAAACGGACCCAGATGTTCTAATCGTAGGGGACTGGTCAACCATTGAAGGAAGCACAACAGGGACACAGGTGATTGAAGGCTTATACAAAAATGCCAAACTCTCAAGCATGAAAGCAATTAAAAACAAGCAAGTCTATGCCGTAGACTACAATTATTTATTTGGTTACGGCTACCAATCGTTGACGGGCTTGGAAAGTCTAGTAAAAGAAATGAAGGCTAATCAATAAAAGCAACATCCAAAATGACCAAAGAGGCAAAGAAGCGACTTTTTGCCTCTTTGATTTTTTGCGAACCCCAAAAAAGGAACGGAGCGTCTTGTCTTTTAATCTACGATGAGGAATAATGGAACTACTAAGTGAGAGAGTGGTGGAACAATGCGCTATGTACGTGGTTTTCAATTTCCAAGCGAACAAAAATATGGTCGAACCATCTACCCTTATAATAGTTTGAACAACAAAGCAGGAGAGACCCTTGTTTTTGACAGCATTACCATGATTTATGGTGAGAATGGTTCAGGAAAATCGACTTTTTTAAATTGCCTAGCTAATCTTCTTGCTATCCCTGGAACAGAAATGGTCCGTTCGAGTGGGCACAAAGACTACTTTGCTGACTATTTAGCTCAGTGTCATCTTTTGATGGACGAAACAGATGAGGGGCACCCACGAGTATTGCCCGAGAATGGCCGTTACTTAAAAAGTGAAGATATTTTGTACGAGGTTAAAAAAGTGCAACAAGAAGCTATTTTACAAGAAGGTTACTTGTATACTCGCCGTAAATTGGGGATGACGAAAGAACAAGCTGCGCGGCACAAAGATTCATATGAGATGAAAAAACAAATGGCACGCCAATTGTTTGCACAAGAAAAGTATTCGAATGGCGAGACGGCTTTGCAAGTCTTTCAAGATTATTTGCAACCAGATGGCATTTATTTATTAGATGAACCGGAAGTGTCATTAAGTCCAGAAAAGCAATTGCTATTGGCCAAACAAATCAATGAACTGGCCCGTTTTTTTGCTGTTCAATTTGTGATAGTTACTCATTCACCCTTATTATAGAATTTGCGAGCGAGAAAATCCACTATTTTAATGGTGGGATAATAGCTCGTAGATATACTGTAAGAATGTAGGGAAACTTGCATTTAGAGACAATAGAAAAACTCGTATTGTCCAATGAAGAAACTGAATTGCTGGGAACTCGTAAAGCTAACGAAACGACAACGTAGGGATAGATGAAACCCAAGCGTGAACGTGGTGAAAACAGAAAAAATTCGTTAGATGGCATAAGGTTAAATCCTAAGTGTTCACGTAATCGAAAATCAGCAGCCAAGCTCCGAATAGGAGAAGGTTCAACGACTATTCCTCTTGAGGGAAGTACATACAAGCGTGTGGAAGTGGTTTCGCCGTACTGGGTAATGCCAACGGATAAGATATAGTCTGTGCTTGCATGAAAGTGCAAGAAGTTCATCAGAGAACTGCATAAGAACTAGCGAGCTTATGTGAACAAACTCTTCACG